>CANKCX010000022.1 GCA_947480375.1 Actinomycetota bacterium | reverse complement strand
TTCGCATTTGTATGGCCGAGAGAAACGACGATTCCATTGGCCACCAAATACTGAATCAATTCAATAGCGCCAGGAAGTTCAGGTGCAATAGTTACTACCTTGATCAGACCAGCGTTTAATAAGGCCTTTAGATGGTTTAGATTCGGCGCAGCTATATGTTCAATCGGATGAACCCCGCGCTTCGCTTCAGAAATAAATGGGCCTTCTAAGTGAATACCGAGAATTTTTGCCTCACCTGGAAGCGGATTAGTTCTAACTTCTTCGATTAATTTAATTGCTCTTACCGCATCGCTAAGGGCTGAAGTAATTATTGTTGGAAGATAACCAACTACGCCATTTTCATAGAGCGATCTTGAAACCGAGCGAACTTCATTAGCGTCTTTGGCGGATAGCAAATCGATGCCACCGTGGCCATTGACCTGTAGATCTACATATATTGGCTTCATTATTTATTGAAAGTTCTAATCAGTGGCGCAAAAATTCCTGGGCTATCAAGCTGTGCCAAAACACCTGCACCATCGAGAGAGCTCTTACCCGAAATATGAATTGTTAAACCATGGCTCTCTAACTTTTTAGCCACTAACTTAGTTACTAAATTATCTGGGGCAAGTACACCGCCAATAAGGGCAACCTGAAAATCTGCTCCGCCGTCGCATTCGCGTTTTGCGGTAGTAGCAAGTAGAACGACCTCATCGGCTGCGGCATCTAAAATTGCATGTGCAGTTGCATTGCCGGCATCTGCGAGTTCGCTTACAACCTTGGCAAATGAGGCAATTGCATGCACTGGACGTTCTAGTTGGTGAACAGTATGAGTAAGTTGGTAAGGCTCGGCACCAAAGTGCTTGCAAGCAACTTCCAATAACTTTGAATCTCCACCACGTCCGTCGCGTGCCCGAAGCGCAGAATTTAACGCCATCTTTCCAATCCAATATGCACTTGCTTCATCTCCGACTAAGAAACCATCACCGGCAAGTGAATGTGCCATTGTGCGATTCTTACCAACTGCAAGTGCGGTGATTCCGGTACCTGCTGCAATTACGACTCCATCTTTTTCAACCGCTGCGGCGCATGCACTTACTGAATCACTGCAGATCCAGAGTTCTTTTACTTGCGATGAAGCCAGAACTAATTTAGCAATGTCGCCATACTGTTTATCATCTGCCGGAAGTGTGGCCACGGCCAGGACTGCGCGATCAATAGAACCGCCTACTTGCGCGGCAAAATCAATGATTAAGTTTGCTAAGTAATCGACAAGTGGAAGTTCGCCAGGGGAGAAGCCTGGATAATTCTTGGAAATTGCACTGCCACTATTCGTTGCAGATTTAGCTCGAATTCCAGAGCCGCCTCCGTCAAAAAAAATTACGTTATCTAGCATTAGCGAGTCAGGGTTACCTTACTTAGTCCGGCAGGACTATCAGGATCTAACTTATTCTTACGGGCAAATTCCAGTGCAAATGATTGCAAGATTATTGCATCGACCACGCTGGCATAAATTTCATTTTCACATTTTGCGCCCGGGATTACCGTTTCACCAGCAACAGCTAGTTCACCGGTTCCGAACCAGAAAATCTTTGGTGATTTGGCGCGAATCTTTTCTAGATCGCCCTTTAGTGAATCAAGGGGCATGCCATTTGGGGCCATGATAAAAACTTGAGTCGAACTTGTAAGAGCTGAAATCGGACCATGCATGTAATCAGCAATTGATAAACCTTGAACTGAAATCTTGCTGGTCTCCTGAATCTTTAGCGCTGCTTCACGAGCATTTGGATAAGAGAAACCACGTCCAAGAACAACTATTTCATTTGCGCGATCGCAATTAGCGACTGCTGTTGTAATTGAATTTGCATCTGATAATAAAGTTTTACTTGCCTCGACTACTGATTTGTAATTAGAAAGCGTAGAACTCCAGGCATTTACTAGTAGTAGACAGCCGAGTAATTGCGCGGCATAGCTCTTTGTGGCAGCAACTGCTATTTCGCGACCTGCCATTAAATCCAAATGGTGATCTGCCAATTTAGCTAGTGGCGATGCGCCATCGTTAGTGATTGAAATAATCTTGGCACCTGCAGATTTCGCTGCGGTTGCATATTCAACTAAATCAGTTGATTGCCCACTCTGGCTGATAGCCACAACAAGGGTTTTTTTGAAGTGTAATTTTGCGTGATAAATAGTCACCGATGATGGTGATGTCAGGCCGACCGGTAAACCAAGTTGGGTCTCAATTAAATACTTTAAGAAGTGGGCGGCATTATCTGAAGTACCCCGAGCCAAGACCAATACCGATTGAATCTCGTTGCTTTTAAGCAGGTTTGCCAGGGCAGAAAATTGGTCTGCGGTATCAATTAATTTTGTAAATACTGAAGGAATCTCGGCAATCTCTGATTGCATAATTGTCCCGATTTGATTCACGTCATATTTTCGCATGAAAGTGAAAACTTTCCTAGCGCACAGCCTCAGTACTTGGTAGCGTGAGCACGTGCTTCAAGCAGATTCCATCTCGATATTCCACAAGGGAATGCCAATCGCGGCCCAAGGCAAGAGCATCCGCGATTTTCTAGCGACTAAGCCAAATTTGTTCACTGCTGGTTTCCAATTTCCAATCATGGTTCTTCGCGATAGCGCACTTGATCACAACATCAAGCGGATGGCCGATTACTGCAAATCTCTTGGCTTTGAATTAGCCCCACATGTTAAGACTCCGATGTCACCGCAAATTGCGAAGCGACAGATTGATGCCGGTGCTTGGGGCCTTACGGTTGCAAACTTTAACCAAGCTTCAATCATGCTTAACTCGGGTTTCACCAGGTTGATTATTGGCAATGAAGTTATGGAGCCAACATCAATAGCTGAAATTTCCAGAATAAATGGCAGCGGTAGTGGCGACATAATTTTCTATATTGATTCTATTGCCGGTTTAGAAATTGCCCAGAAAGCGATTGAAAATACTGCCAATGCCAAACTAAATGTTTTTATGGAAATCGGTGCCGTTGGTGGGCGAGCAGGTATTCGCGATTTAGAATTACTTAAAACTATTCTGGCCAAGATTGCCGAAGATAAGCGAATCTTTGTTCGCGGAGTTTCAGGTTTCGAAGGTGCAGTTCCCGGCGGTGATCGCGCTGGCGAGGGTATCGAAAAGTTACGTGTATTTCTGCGGCACATAGTTGCAGCGGCAAGAATTACAGCGCCATATATTCGCGAAGATAAAATAATTATTTCAGCCGGCGGAAGTTCATTCTTCGATTATGTAGCCGAAGAGTTTGCTAAGTATGAAGGCGATGCCCATCGCATTTTGCGAAGTGGTGGATATGTAAGTCACGACCATGTTCATTACGAAGATTTATATCCATTCATGGGGGCACCCGATGCGCAGCGCTTTTACCCAGCGCTAGAACTTTGGGCACGGGTTTTGAGCATCCCTGAACCAGATTTAGCCATCCTTAACTTCGGAAAGCGCGATGCCGGAAATGATTTAGATGAACCACTTCCGATCTCAAAATTCACTGGCAAAGCCAGACCATTTGTGGCCAAAATCGAGAAGTTAAATGACCAGCATGCATTTATGAAGATAACTCCGGGATCGGTTGAAGTCGGAGATATTGTCGGCTGCGGAATATCTCACCCATGCACCAACTTTGATAAATGGCGCCTGCTGCCATTAGTTAATGATGATTACGATGTAATAGATTTGGTTCATACCTTTTTTTAACCCACTTCCAAACTAGAGATATAAGACGACAGGAAAGGTCATAATGACTAACTCAACAATCAAGCACGTAACTGCAAAAGGCGCACCAGCACCAGGTGGTTCATATTCACACGGTGTTATTGCAAATGGTTTTCTATATACCTGCGGAATGGGTCCAGTTGATCCAGCTACCGGCAAAATTGTTGAAGGCGGTGTTGGTCCACAAACCCGTCAGACTCTTATAAACCTAAAGGCAATTCTTGATGAAGTTGGCGCTGATTTCAGCCAAGTAGTTAAGACAACAGCGCATCTTCAAAATTGCGTTGCTGATTTTGCAGAATACGACAAGGTTTACCGTGAATTTCTAACTGCACCATTCCCAGTTCGTACAACTGTTGGTTCAGATCTAATCAACATCTTGGTTGAAATCGATTTCGTGGTTGCACTTTAAAATGACTTATCAATTTGCAGCAGAACTTGCCGGTCGCACCATCGTAATTACTGGTGGCGGCCGTGGCATTGGCCGAGAAATGGCTACCGCAGCAGCTGCTGCAAAGATGAAAGTTGCAATCCTGGAATTAGATCAGAAGAACTTAGATGACACCGTTGCGCTTATAAGTAAGACCGGCGGCGATGTCACTGGGTATCAGGTAGATCTATGTGATGAAGCAGCAGTTATTTCTACTTTTGCGCAAGTAACTAAGAAGTTCGGAAAAATCGAAGTATTAGTAAATAACGCGATGTTCCATGATCCAAGTGATCTGCTTGATACTTCACTAGAAATTTGGAATCAGACGCTAAAAGTGAATACAACCGCACCCTTTCTATGTATCCGCACCTTATTGCCGGACATGATCAAGAATGGTTTCGGAAGCATAATCAATGTCGGAACTGTTAATTCCAAGATGATGATTGGAAGCGATGCTTACTCCGCTTCAAAAGCTGCAGTTCATGCACTTACAAGAACAGTTGCAGTGCGATATGGCCCAGATGGCGTTCGTTGCAATACTTTGGTTCCGGGCACAGTTGCAACTGATGCTTGGCAAGAGCGCATTGATCGCAACCCACAAATTTTCGAGAAGTTAAAGACATGGTATCCACTTCGTCGCGTTGGTAAGCCTTCAGATATTGCAGCAGCAGTTCTATTCTTAGCATCTGATCAATCTGCTTGGATGACCGGAACCGAATTCGTTGTTGATGGCGGATTACTTGCGGGCTATTCACCGATGTATCCACTGGTTGAAGGTTCTGATTAAAAATGGCCGATAACACTTTTACAGTTCGTGGTGCCACAATTATTGATGGCTCTGGTTCTGCGGGTGTTAAAAACGATGTAATTGTTGTCGAGGGAAAGATTGCTGAAGTCGGCAAAGTTATTAAGGGAAATGAACGCGGCAAGATTGTTGATGCTACAGACCTTACTCTGAGCCCAGGCTTTATCGATATGCATGCTCACTCTGATCTTGCAGTTATTTCAGATCACGAACATTTAGCCAAAGTTACGCAAGGCGTAACCCTTGAAGTTGTAGGCCAAGATGGCTTGAGTTATGTGCCATCTGATGACACAACTCTTGCAATCTTGCGCGATCAATTATTTGGCTGGAACGCAGATCCTGCAGGTATCGATTGGAAATTTAGATCAGTCGGAGATTATTTAAATGTCGTTGATCGCGGTGCTGCAGTCAATGTTGCTTATCTAATTCCACATGGCAATGTTCGAATGTTGGCCTGCGGAAATGAACCAGGCGATGCAAATCCTGATCAATTGAAACACCAACTCGCTTTAGTAGATGAAGGTATGCGCCAAGGAGCAGTCGGAATGTCTGGTGGCCTGACCTATGTTCCAGCGATGTATGCCAGCAATGAAGAGATTTCAAAACTTGCATCTGTAGTCGCAAAATATGGCGGTTTCTATTCACCACATCACCGAAATTACGGTGCAGATTTTCTCGATGCAGTTGATGAATGTATTGAAATAAGCCGTTCTTCAAAGTGCGCGCTAAACCTTACGCACTGCCACATGAGCGCCCCTAAGTTTCACGACAAGACTGATTTACTATTTGAAAAATTAGCAAAGGCCGAAGCTGATGGCATCGATGTAACTTTGGATACATATCCATACTTAGCAGGTTCTACTTACTTGCATGCGCTGCTTCCATCATGGTGCCAAGCTGGCAGCAAAGAGGCGATGCGATCACGAATTATTGATCCGCAGAATCGCTTAAAGATTATTAATAATCTAAATGTCACAGGATCCGATGGCAATCAAGGTGGCGTTGTAAATTGGTCTTGCATAGTTATTGCCGGTGTAACTCAAAAACATAATGAGAAATATGTTGGGGTTTACTTGATTGAAGCCGCAAAGGCGCAAGGCAAAGAGCCAGTCGAGTTCTATCTTGATTTAATCGTTGACGAAGATTTCAAAATTTCTTGCATCCTGCATTCGGGATACGAACCAAATGTTCGCGCAATCATGCAACATTCAAAACATATGGTTGGTACCGATGGCATCTTGACCGGAAATCGTCCGCATCCACGTGGCTACGGAACCTTTGCACGATACCTTGGTGTGTATGCCCGCGAAGAGAAAATTCTTACAATGGAAGGCGCAATTAATCGCATGACTGGTCGCCCTGCAAAGCGCCTCTCACTTAAAGATCGCGGTTTAATTCGTCCTGGTTTTATCGCAGACCTAACCCTTTTTGATGCGGCAACTGTTAAAGATCGTGCAACTTATGAAGAACCAAGATTGCCAGCAGCTGGTTTTGAAAGTGTTTGGATTAGCGGAATTAAAACTTTAGATGGTGGCAAGCGCACAAGTGAATTGCCTGGCCGTTCAGTTAGAGGAAGAGCTAATTAGCTAAAGCGTTTGCAACCCAAGTTAAATCGCGTGGCCGCCAGGTATCAAGTAGGTAGAAATCAATATCTGTAGCACCTAATTTGGTTAAAGCCGCGACCTTCTCTTTCAAAGTTTGCTCATCAGTGTTATCCGGAAATGTTGGGCGCAAGATTGGCTTCAGCCGCATATCTAAGCGCTCTTTATAATGTTTAAAAATCGCAGCTACTTCATCGGCGCTCTTTCGATAAACCAGTGGTTCGAAAGCGGTAAGGCTCTTCTTAATAAGTTCTGGGTCGATACCAACTAACCAACTTAAATCTAGGGGATTAGTTGTATTCATATCCAAGAGAGTTGACTGATCAACATATGAAACTTGCACACCAGCCGCCGATGCAATTCTAAATATTTCTGCATATACGTCGGCAAGAGTCGCTTCACGCACACTTAAATATTTCAGGATGTCATCGCCCAAAATTTTTGCCAAACCAGCCTTAGTAACTTCGGCACCTAACCAAGGATCTTTATCGGTCAAGAATGGTTGAAGTGCAGATGCCACCTTCGCTTTAAGGGCTGCGCCATCTGCGCCGGTTGCATCAAAATTCGCGATACATGATTTGCAGAAGCAGAGTGAAATCAAGAATTCAGTTGTCGCACTTAGCTCCATAAAGAATCGTTCGTGGTGTTCGCCATGTCTTGCCCCATGCCAGTGCATAGATTCCATAGCAATTGATGTAATTCCGCGCGAACTTAAATCAGCAACTAAGCCATATGCATATTTAGCAACGCGTGGATTTGATGGACAGAGTTCGGATAAGAAGCGATTATCCAAAGCGTTCTCTACACATGCACTTGGTTCGATGACCCCTACGCCAGAGTTATGCATGAAAACGGCCCAGGCATTTATCTCCATGCCAACGCTCTTTGCTGCGGCCATAACGCCTTCAAGCATCTTGTTATCTAGTAAATGATCGGCGGCTGCGGGCTTTATCGAATCAAGGGCATATTTATTTTCATCTGGCAGGTAATAATGAAAACCATCTGCCAAGTATTCAAGTTGTGGACCTTGGCGCAAGAGAAAATCCCGAGAACCATGATAATTAAGTGCCAGATTTATGCCGGTAAAACCTGAATTCGCAAGCTCGGCAAGTACCTGTTCAGCGCCTTCTCTGAAAAACGTATATGGAAAGGTAAACGCGTTGGCGCGCATCGTTAACTTACTTAACGCTGCCTGCTGTTAATCCACCCACCAAGTATTTTTCAATACTGATGAAGAGAATTACAACCGGAATAATTGCGATCGCAGTTGTTGTGAATAAATATTCCCATGCAACGTCATATTGCCCTACGAATGTTGTAATACCTGTCGAAATTGGCTGACGTGCCGGCGAGCTCATAACGGTAAGTGCCACAGTGAATTCATTCCAAGTTGCAACAAATGTAAAGATAACCGCGGTCACAAGGCCGGGCAGAGTTACGGGTAGAACAATTCGGCGAAGTGCCTGGAATCTGGTGCAACCATCCACCATTGCAGCTTCCTCGATTTCAACTGGAACGCTGGCAAAGAAACCAGAGAGCAGCCAAACTGCAAAGGCCAGGTTGAATCCAGCATTAACAACAATCAGCGCTGGCCAAGTATCTAAAAGACCGAAGAATTTAACTTCACGGAAAATACCGATGATCAAAGCGGTTGGTGAAAACATCTGGGTTGCAAGTACAAGCAATAAGAATGCTGAGCGCCCCTTGAATCGATTACGTGCAACGTAATAAGCGGC
>CANKCX010000021.1 GCA_947480375.1 Actinomycetota bacterium | reverse complement strand
GAGTATCTTCGGCAAATGCGCCTTGGAGTCTTGGATGTCGGATCAAATACCGTGCATTTACAGGTCGTTGATACTCATCCAGGTGCCCGCCCCAATCCAACCTTCAACCACAAAGAAGAGCTGCGCTTAACCGAATACTTAACCGCCGAAAACAAAATTTCTGAAGAGGGAATTACGGCTCTGCGTTCAGCTATTGCAAATGCAGTGAAGCACTCAAAAAATGTAAAGACTGAAGAACTCTTGCCGTTCGCGACATCAGCGCTTCGGGAAGCTGCCAATGGTGCAGAAATAATTGCGGCAATCAATAAGGATTATGAAATCGATTTACAAGTACTAACTGGTGAAGAAGAAGCAAAATTAACTTTTCTCGCAGCACGCAGATGGTTTGGTTGGTCCAGTGGTCGGCTATTGGTAATCGATATCGGTGGCGGTTCCCTTGAAATTGCATCGGGCGTAGATGAATCACCCGAAGTTGCTGTGACTCTGCCACTTGGTGCATCGCGTTTAACCAAGAGCCACTTACAAGGAGATCCTTTCACAAGTAAGAGTGTTAGATCCTTACGGGATTACATTGAGAATCAATTGGAATCTGTTCTTCCGACTCTCGTCCACCACGAGGAATCTGACCGTGCAATCGCGACAAGTAAGACCCTGCGAACCCTGGCCAGACTTTGCGGTGATTGGTACGGCGGAAATGGCAAGATAATTACGCTCGATGCAATTCGCAAAATCTCAACTCGCTTGGCAGAAATGGATTCAGAAGAGCGAACGAAGTTACCTGGAGTTTCTGCAAACCGCGCACGCCAAATTGTCGCTGGTGCATTCGTAACTGAAAGTGTTATGCGAAATCTAGATTTAGATAAATTGGAAATTTGCCCATGGGCACTTCGTGAAGGCATCGTCCTTAAATATATGGATTGGACCGAGCACTAAATCAAACAGTAGGCGCTGGAATTACATCAATCTGTAGCGTCTTCTTCTTGCCCAAGTAGATAACCCACGCATCTCCCGGCTTTAGTTTATTTACTGGCAAATCTACTTCTGATTTCTTGCATACACTTTCTAGCATCCTAGGAAGAACCGGATTATGGCTGCAGAGAAGAATTGTTTCGCCTGTGCTGCGCACTGATTCGGCAAGTTCTTTTGCATAGTCCAAAGATTTATCTTTATTTTTTTCAAAGGTATATTCACTGAGCTTGCTCGTTATTTTGGGTTCAATACTTAGCGCCTTTGTCATTCCAATAACTGTGTCATAGCAACGGACGGCATCTGATGTATGAATCTGCGAAACTCCAAAAACTTGATAAACCGAATGCATTCGCTTCGCCTGCAATTGACCCAAGTTATCTAATGGACGATCTTCATCACCGCTCTGCCATTCACTGCGAGCCAATGCTTTTGCATGACGCAACATAATAAATTTAGGAGCCTTGAAAGGAGACTTAATAAAGATATCTAGAATCTCTCTATCTGTGTCTCGAGTTAACTTTGCACGCGCCGAATCAAAATCATGCCACTCAAGTAGATCGGCTTCAAGATTCGCATGGAATTCATTGTTTCCTTCAAGAGCTCTGGTTGCCCAATAAGAAACGTGCTTTGGCCCGTCAATAGATTCATATTCCACGTCACCAAGATATGGACCGACCTCAATATTTAAACCGGTCTCTTCCATGATTTCTCGGTAAGCGCATGCAATCAATTCTTCGCCAGAATCTAATTTCCCTTTAGGAAAAGACCAATCGTCATAACGTGGTCGATGAATAATTGCGAGTTCAATCTTTGAGTCACTAGTTTCACGCCAAACGACGCCACCGGCTGCAAGAATCATTTCATCTATCCCCTAGCTCGATACCAGTTGATGACTTGCTGATGCAGATCATCTAATTTTTCACCTGTCGAACTTGTTGTTATGCGATCCCAACCACCCGAAAGGTTCATACTCCATCTAGAGGTGCTTTCTGCAAGATAACTATCAAGAGCTCGCATCAACATTCGCTTGTGATCGTTCTGCTTAATCATCACCATGCTCTCAACTCGGCGATCAAGATTTCTATGCATTAGATCGGCGCTGCCTATCCAAAGTTCGTTCTCGCCACCATTTGCAAAGTGAAAAATCCGTGAGTGCTCTAAGAAGCGACCCAAAATCGATATAACTCGAATGTTTTCAGATAGGCCAGGAACGCCGCCACGAATCGCGCAAATCCCGCGAACCACAAGTTCTATTTCGACTCCTGCTGCAGATGCTTTATAGAGTAAATCAATAAATTCCTCATCCATTATCGAATTTAGCTTCATTCTAATAAGCGCAGGTTTGCCCGCTCTCTTATTATCAATCTCACGTGTAATACGTTCTAGGAGACCACTTCGCAGAGTGCGTGGTGCAACAAGCAATCTTTCGAAAGAAGTCTGTGGCGCGAAGCCAGAGAGTTGATTGAAAAGTTTATTTACATCATCACCTAAGACTGGATCAGAACTTAATATGCCAAAATCTTCATACATGCGTGCAGTTTTAGGATTGTAATTTCCGGTTCCCATATGTACATATCTGCGAATCGCACCGGATTCTTGGCGAACTACAAGCGATAACTTGGCATGCGTTTTAAAGCCGACTAAACCATAAACAACATGCACGCCAGCATCTTCAAGTTTTCTAGCCCAACGCACATTTGCTTGCTCATCAAAGCGAGCTCGAATTTCAATAACTGCCAGAACTTGTTTTCCGGCTTCAGCGGCTTCAATTAGTGCCTCAATAATTGGTGAATCTCCAGATGTCCGATACAAAGTCTGCTTTATTGCAAGCACGTGTGGATCAGTTGCCGCAGACTCAACAAAGCGCACGACCGATGAATTAAATGATTCATATGGATGATGCAAAATAATTTCACGTCGTTTTAGCGCTTCAAAGAAAGCATCAGTTGAATCAGGCTCTACATCACGCAAATCCCAAGCAACTTGATTTCTAAAGGCCGGAAATTTCAAATCTGGTCTATCGATATCCGCGATCTGATTTAATCCAGTCAAATCCAAAGGTTCTGGGTACCTGCTTATATCTTCATCTTTAACACTTAACTCTTCTTTCAAAGTCTCTAAGAGTTCGGGATCCATGCCGATTCCGATTTCTAAACGAACTGGCGGCCCAAATTTTCTACGCAATAGTTCTTGCTCCATGCTGGCAAGCAGGTCTTCAGATTCTTCTTCTTCAAGTTCTAAATCAGCATTACGAGTAATTCTAAAAGTATAAACATCTAGAACTTCCATTCCAGGAAAAAGTTCTGAAACATTTGCAGTTATAACTTGTTCTAGCGGAATGTATCGACGATCGTCGCCAGTTGTGGTGACGACAAACCGTGGAAGATTTGAAGGCACTTTGACTCTGGCAAATAATTCGATGCCGGTATTCGGATTCTTTACTACTACAGCCAAGTTTAATGAGAGCCCCGAAATATATGGGAATGGATGTGACGGATCTATAGCAAGTGGGGTCAGCACCGGGAAAATCTGGTTATTGAAAATATCAGTAGCAAGTTCTTTCTCATCTTTAGTTAGTTCATCCCAACGAACAATATTAATTCCCTCTTTCGAGAGTTTAAGGTGAACATCGTCATGAAAACATTTAGTCTTTCGGTCGATTAATTCCTGGGTCTTTTGCGATAACTCATTCATCAATTCATTTGGAGTCAACCCAGCGGTGTTTGCTTTTGTTACACCAGCCTCTAATTTACGTTTAAGTGTTGCGACGCGAATCATGTAGAAGTCATCAAGGTTCGATGAAAAAATTGCCAAAAATCTGCAACGTTCTAACAATGGATTTGTTTTATCTTCAGCTAGTTCCAAAACTCTTTGGTTGAATGCAAGCCAACTTAGCTCGCGATCAATCAAGGTCGCTCTTGGATCGGTCACCAAAATCTGGTGCTCGTGGGAAGTCATTGCAATATTCTCCTAGCAATAGATGAACAGGCGGTAACCGGGGGGTAATCTCCGCACAAACCATGGGGCACAAATCCACCCCCTTATTCACCCGATTACACCTTCCATCGATCTTTGGGCAGGTCTAAAGTCGAACTCCCTTAGATACGCAGTTGATGGCGAGGAGCGATAAATGCGAAATCCATTTAGTCGAAACCTCGCCATTGACATTGGCACTGCAAACACCGTGATCTATCAATCAAATAATGGAATTGTTTTGAATGAGCCAAGTGTTGTCTGCATAAATACAGATACCGGTGAAATTCTCTCTGTTGGCCAAGAGGCTAGGAAGATGGTTGGCCGAACACCCGCACACATTGTTTCTATCAAGCCGCTTAAAGATGGCGTTGTTGCCGACTTTGAAACTGCACAGAAAATGTTGCGCATGTTTATGTCGATGGTAGGAGTTAGAAAACTTTTTTCAAAACCTATTGTCGTTGTAGCCGTGCCACCAGTTGTGACTTCAGTCGAACATCGTGCGATTAAAGATGCTGCTTATGCGGCTGGCGCTAAGAAGGTTTACATAATGGAAGAACCAATGGCTGCTGCAATTGGCGCCGGGCTTCCGATTCAAGAACCTATGGGTTCGATGATTGTTGATATTGGTGGTGGAACAACCGACGTTGCGGTAATTTCACTTGGCGGAATTGTCACATCAAGATCTATTCGTGTCGGCGGAGATGCCATTGATCATGCGATTATTAATTACATCAAGAATGAATACAACTTAATGATTGGTGAACGCACTGCCGAAGAGGTAAAAATGGCTATTGGATCAGCCGCCAGATTAAATGGCGAGAGTGATGCCCGAATTCGTGGACGTGATTTAGTCTCTGGATTACCTAAAGATTTGATGGTTACGCCTAAAGAAATTCGTGGAGCTATTGAAGATCAAATTTCAAAGATTATTGCCGCTATTAAAGCCACTCTGGATGAAACTCCACCAGATTTAGTCGCAGATTTATCTCGCAATGGAATTGTTTTGGCAGGTGGCGGCGCCTTGCTTAAAGGTCTTTCAGAACGTTTAATAAAAGAGACTGGTATGCCAGTTCGGGTCGCAGATGATCCGCTCTACTCAGTTGTTAATGGCGCTGGTCGATGCGTAGAAAATATTGAAATGTTGCAACAGATTTTGGCTCCTGAAAGCCGCTAAAAGCTATTACTTCCAGGCTATCGGGGTTTCGTACTTAGCTGATCTGCCATCGCCGGAAGATTTACCTCGCACTCTGCGCCAGATCCAAGGCAATACAAATGTAATTATCCAGAGCGTTTTCTCTGCGCTCTTGCGCACCTTTGATTTAGGAATTGCAGGTTGAAGTGGAATCTTCCAAGCTGGATCAAAATCTTTACCGAGTCGCTCTAATACCGCTTGCGATAACCGCCAATGTCCATCGGCATTTAAGTGCAATCGATCAACTGCAAGAAAACGAAGATCGGCTAACCACTTGGCATCATCAGCTTCAATAATTATCGCGCCGTATTTCTTAGCAACGCTTCGAACATTTACGTTAAATGCACTAAAACGCTCGTGCCAAAGTTTTGCCGTCTTGCCTTCACCTTCAACGCGATCTACAACTGTGAAAACAATAACTGTTGCCCCGGTCGCTGCAAGATCGCTTACGCCGCGCTCGTACTTCGCAAAAGCAACATCGGCTTGATAACTTGGGCGCAGTACATCATTAGCACCGGCATGAAATGAGACCAGGGTTTCTGGGCCATTTATAAATGGACGCGCAGCTGGAATTTGATCATCAATTACTTGATGCAGTAATTTTCCGCGGATTGCTAAATTTACATAGGAAAAATTAAAAGTTTCTTTGGCTAAGGTATCGGCAGTTCGATCTGCCCAACCCCGATACTTGCCATCGATAATTTCATCGCACATACCTTCAGTCATGGAATCACCAAGTGCGATGAATCTTGTGAAAGTGGCCATAATTATTTAGCTCGCTTCTCGGCAATCCAATACATAACAATCGCGGTTGCAACGCTGGCGTTTAAAGATTCAACATCAGATTGCATTGGAATCGAAAGTATTAGATCGCATTTCTCTTTAACTAGCCTTGATAAACCTTTTCCTTCACTACCTACAATCAAATAAACCGATTCGGTTGCAAGTGAGAAGCCAGGAAGTGATTCTTGGCCTTCGGCATCTAGCCCAACCACAAAGAAACCAGCCTTTTTCGCATCTTCTATGGATCGCACCATATTTGTAACTTGTGAGATCGGAAGTCTTGCGGCAGCGCCAGCAGATGATTTCCAAGCAGAACCTGTCATTGCAGCATTACGACGTTCCGGAATTATTACGCCATCGGCACCGAATGCAGCAGCGCTTCGAACAATTGCACCAAGATTGTGTGGATCTGTGACGCCATCCAATCCAATTATTAAACCTGGCTTCTTTGAGCCAAGTAATACCGCTTCAAATTCTTTATATTGAAAAGGCTTAATGATTAATGCGATGCCTTGGTGATTTGTGGTTCCTGTAACACCGTCTAATTGACCACGGGGAACTTCCTTAATTCCTAAATCTTGATTCTTTGCAAGACGTAGCGCCTCGGTCATTCGCTCATCAATTTCTGCACGTTCGGCAATCAAAAGTTCTTTAGCCGGAATCCGAGCACGAAGCGCTTCAACAACGCTGTTGCGACCAGCTACTGCATCGCTATTTGCGCGAGTTTCAAGCCTTGATTCTGGTTTGCGATTTGTTGGGCGACGAGATGGTGCTACTGCCGCTTCACGACGTTTTTTTCCGGGGCGCATGTTGGTTTCGATTCTTTTATTAGTTAACGGTCCAGCGCGAGCCGGTTGGGGTGTCTTCGATTGTTATGCCAAGTGCTGTAAGTGAATCGCGAATCGCATCACTTGCTGCAAAATCTTTTCGGGCTCTTGCTGCTGTGCGTTGTTCTAGCGCAAGTGAAATCAGGCCATCTAATAATTCTTTCTTAGTATTTGCTGCCCCAGCGAAAATTGGATCAAATGGGTCGCAGCCAAGAATTGAAAGTGCGCCCCGAACTTCACTTGCGCTCTTTGCCAGTGCGGTTAAATCATTTTCAGTTATTGCACTATTTCCGATACGAACCGCTTCTGAAATATCTGCAAGGGCCTGTGGCACTGCTAAATCGTTATTCATCGCCTTGGCGAATTCACTTGAAATGCTTGGTTCAATCTCACTTTTGAGCACCTCGCGGGCGCGTTGCAGGAAGCCTTCAATCCGACGGAAGTTAACGGATGATTCTTCTAAAGCTTCAAATGAGAACTCCAGCATTGAACGGTAGTGAGCACTGCCTAAATACCATCGTAATTCAATCCCGCGAACCTTCTTTAAAATTTCCATTACTTGAAGCGAATTACCAAGTGACTTACTCATTTTTTCGCCAGATGTTGTTACCCAAGCATTGTGCATCCAAATATTTGCAAACTTCCAACCAGCAGATTCTGATTGTGCGATTTCATTTTCGTGGTGCGGGAAGATTAAATCTAAGCCGCCACCGTGAATATCAAATGCTTCACCCAAATATGCATGTGCCATCGCTGAACATTCCAAGTGCCAACCTGGTCGACCATCGCCCCAAGGTGTTGGCCAAGATGGATCTCCTGGTTTTGCAGCTTTCCAAAGTGCGAAATCTCTTGGATCTTTCTTGAAAGTTAAATCGGCATCATCGGCAGATTGCAGATCATCAAGTTTCTGATTTGAAAGAGTTAAATAAGATTTAAGTTTACGAACCTCTAAATAAACGTCGCCATTGCCGGGTGCATACGCACTTCCATTTGCAATCAAAGCTTCCATAAGTTCAATCATTTGAGTTATATGACCGGTTGCACGTGGCTCGTATGTTGGAGGCAGAACATTGAGCGCCGCATATGCATCGCTAAATGCACGTTCGTATTTCATTGCAACAGCCCACCAAGGAATATCTTCATGTACTGCCTTGTGCAAAATCTTGTCATCGATATCAGTAACGTTTCTGACAAAAGTTACGTCATATCCAATTGCGGTAAGCCATCTGCGAAGAATGTCGAAATTAACTCCAGAACGAATATGGCCAATATGTGGTGGGGCTTGCACGGTTGCACCGCACAAATAGATGCCAACTTTTCCGGCTTCTAGTGGAACAAATTTTGAGACCGCGCGATCTGCAGTGTTATATAAATTTAGATCGCTGGCTAGCTTGGTCATTGGTAAATTCTAGCTTCCACTGCGAACGATTAAGGCCGTCGCTATTGCGCCAATGCCTTTGCCTTCTCCAGTTAAACCAAGGCCATCAGTTGTTGTTGCAGATACTGAAACTTGGGCGCCACCAAGTGCCTGCGAAATTTTTGCAATTGCATCTAATCGGCGAGGGCCGATCTTTGGACGATTACCAACAATTTGCACTGCAACATTTTGAATTACAAAGCCTGCGGCAGTTACTAATTTAAGAGTTTCGTCTAATAATTTAGCGCCCGAAGCGCCGGCATATTCTGGCTTCGATGTTCCAAAGTTAGATCCAAGATCCCCAATATTTGCGGCGGCAAAGAGCGCATCGCAAATTGCATGTGCTGCAACATCACCATCAGAATGTCCATCAACCCCAACTTCGTTATCCCAAAGTAGGCCAGCCAACCACAGCGGACGTTTTGGATCAGACGAGAATGCATGTGCATCGACGCCAACACCACTTCTAATATCACTTGCAGTTGTCGCACTTAAATACTTCAAAGCACTTGCCAAATCCTGTGGATTTGTAATTTTCAGTGCGCGCTCTTCACCTGCGATTAATTTGACTTTGCCACGCATAGCTTCTACTAGTGCGCCATCATCAGTGGCTTCAATATTTTGCATATGGGCTTTGATTAATGTTTCACGAGCAAAT
>CANKCX010000020.1 GCA_947480375.1 Actinomycetota bacterium | reverse complement strand
TTGAGAAATTCAACTGGAAGATCGGTCAAGGTTTTTACAACACTAGTGTCATGAAGGTTTCAGGCGCAACATCTAACGCCCAAGCCGCAGTTCTTGCCTATGCCGGTGGCTCCGTAGCTGGCCAATGGTTTATCCCATCAATGAATGAACTTAACGAACTCTGTAAATATGCCAGAGGGCAGACAACTGGCAATCTCACTGTTTCATGTAATAGCTCTGGTACTTTGAAAACTGGAACTTCGAATGACCTTGGAGGGTTCTTAGACTTCGCCATCTACTGGTCCTCGTCTGAAAACATTGAAGCATTCGCGTGGGCACAGGCCTTACGGAATGGCAGCCAGAGCATCAACGCTAAATCCTCCACCATCCGCATCCTCCGCCCGATCCGCGCTTTCTAATTAGTAATTGCAATAAAAAAGCCCCACTCAATATTCTGAGCGGGGCTTTTAAATTTAACCTATATCAACTTCGATCCTTGCGGCGACGAAGTGAATCTGTATAAACCGCGATGATGATAACAACGCCAACTACAACGGTCTGCCATTCTTGTTGGATTGCCATAATACGAAGTCCATTGATTAGAACGGCCATAATCATGGAACCGATTACAGTTCCAAGAATTGATCCTTTACCGCCGAGAAGTGAAGTTCCGCCGATGATTACAGCTGCGATTGCTTCAAGTTCGTAACCGGCGCCAAGTGCTGGCTGTGCAGAGTTCAGACGAGATGTAAGCAGGATTCCTGCCATACCTGTGAATAGACCACCGATTGTGTAGATGATGACTATCCACTTATTAACGTTGATACCTGAAAGCTTTGTCGCTTCTTCGTTTGAACCAATTGCGAATGTGTAGCGACCGACGATGGTGCGATTTAGGACGATTGATGCAAGGAATGCAGCAACAAAGAGAATTAACACAGCGTTTGGCAGGTTAGGAATTAAGTTGCCGAGCGCAATTTGATCCCATCCGCTAACAGTGTCTGTGTAGATAGGTGCAACGCCAGAGATAACAAGGGCTAGGCCCTTTGCAATCAACATCATCGCAAGAGTTGCAATGAATGGCGGCAACTTAAGTATTGTAATTAATAGGCCATTGATCGCGCCCATAAGTGCGCCAGAAGTTAGACCAACGATAAGTCCAACAGCAAATGGCATTTTTAGATCCGATAAGAAGTAAGCAGTCATAACCGCGGTAAGAGTTGTACCGGTTCCGACAGAGAGATCGATACCACCCGTGATGATTACGAAGGTAGTTCCGATTGCCAACATTCCGGTTACTGCTGTTGAAAGCAGGATTCCCGAGATGTTGCTCCATGAATAGAAAGAGCTATTTGCAAAGGCAAAGAATGCGAAGATGATTACAAGGCTTGCAAAGGCTAGAGATTGTTCAGCCTGACGACGTATCGCCGCGACTATCCCACCTTTAACTTGCATATCATCTTGTCCTGCTGAAGTTTTTGCTGCCATAACCTTCTCTTTCTATTTCTTTTACTCGGACTGGGACTCTTAGGGATTAGTTTCGATACTTTGTTGCGTATTGCATGATGATGTTCTGATCTGCCTCTTTATTATCGATGATGCCGGTAACGCGACCTTCACACATAACAACAATTCGATCTGAGAGACGAAGCACTTCTGGAAGTTCAGATGAAATCATGATGATCGATTTACCTTGTGCGGCAAGCTCGCGGAGCAATTTGTAAATTTCGTCTTTTGCACCAACATCGATACCTCTTGTTGGTTCATCGAAGATCAAAATATCGCACTCACGTGTAAGCCACTTAGCAATAACAACTTTCTGCTGATTTCCACCAGAAAGATTCTTTGCAGTTTGGGAAATAGAAGGGGTACGAATCGAAAGTGTTTTGACAGCAGCTTCTGAGATTTTCTTTGATTCGGCGCTCTTGAAGAATCCCAAAACATTTGAGTAACGTTTTACTGAAGAGAGAATGATATTGAAATCAACGTTCTGTCCAAGTAGTAGGCCATATCGCTTACGGTCTTCTGAAAGATAGCCAATTCCATGTGCAACAGCATCTGCTGGGTTGGCGATCTTTACGACCTTGCCACCAACTTCAACCTTGCCTGCTGTGATTGGATCTTTTCCAACAAGAGCTAGCGCAACTTCGGTACGGCCGGCGCCCATAAGCCCAGCAAAACCAAGAATCTCACCGCGCTTGAGATCGAATGAAACGTCCTTAAGCAATTTCTTAGAGCTTAGACCTTCAACTTTGAGTACTACTTCTGGAGTAGAGGTATTAGTTTCTGGGCGAAGATCAACCTGAACTTCGCGGCCAATCATTAGCGCAATGATTTTCGCAATATTTGTATCTTTAGTCTTTAAGGTTTCAATGTATTGGCCATCACGGAAAACTGTAATTCGGTCTGAAATCTTTGAAAGTTCTTCAAGTCGGTGTGAAATATAAATAACGCCCTTGCCGGCTTTCTTAAGATTTTCAATAATTTCAAATAGTGCAGAAGTTTCAGTTGGAGTCAGCGATGAGGTTGGTTCGTCCATAATTATTACGCTTGAGTTATATGAAAGCGCCTTGGCAATTTCAACCATTTGTTGCTTAGCAACTGTAAGTTCGCCAACAATTTGAGTTGGATTAAGCGGAAGTTTAAGTGTGTCCAAGAGCGCTTGTGCATCGCTATTGATTTTGCGATCGTCTAGAAAAATCTTTCCAAATCTCTTTGGTTCGCGGCCAATGAAAATATTCTCTGCCACAGTTAAATCTGGCATCAAGTTAATTTCCTGGTGAATAATGCTAATTCCTAAGTGCTGAGCTTCTAGTGGACCTGAAACTTCAACATGCTGACCTTTAAATTTAATTGTTCCGGTGTCTTTCTTGTAGATACCAGAGAGAACTTTCATGAGAGTTGATTTACCAGCACCGTTCTCACCTACGAGCGCATGCACTTCTCCGGCACTTAAATCAAAACGAACATTTTGTAGCGCTTGGACTCCAGGGAATCCTTTACTTACTCCCTCGACTAAGAGCAGTTGTTCGTTAGACATTTATAAGTCCTCCAAGAGATCGCCGGTTGAATCTATAGCCGATATTAGTCCAGCGTTGCCCTTGGCTCAACAAGAAGGTTGGAAATTCACCCCTTAAATCGGCAGATAAGGCCGATATAAGAAGGGCTATAACTAATTGTTATCTAATCCAGAAAAGATTGATTCTGGAATATCTTTGCGGTCGGGAAAACTAGATTGCGTACCTTTCGCGCCAACACTTATTGATGCAACCTTCACAGCCCTTGTTGCAGAATCTTCAAGCGTTAAACCAAGCGCTAAGAAATGTGCAAGTGCGCCAACAAAAGAATCACCGGCCCCAGTTGTATCAACCACTTTAACTTTGTCGGCAGGAATATGAGTTGCACTATTTGCATCAACAATCAGGCAACCATTTTCGCCTAATGTGATTAGTACTGTTTTGATGCCACGAGATAACAACTCTTTTGCTGCAAGTTCTGCGCTTGCGACTGAATCAATTTTCATGCCAGTAAGAATTTGAGTTTCAGTTTCATTTGGACAGAAAATATCGGTCAATTCGTAAATTTCTTTCGGCAAAGATTCAACGGCTGGTGCTGGATTTAGAATTGTTGGTGTGCCAACTTCCTTCGCAACCTGAAGCGCTTTTAAGGTTAATTTCAGATCGATCTCTAATTGGCAGACTAAATATGCTGATTCAGATATATCTATGCGCGCCGCATCTATCTCTGTGTTAGTAAGTAGATTATTTGCACCACTTACGATCACGATTTGATTCTGTCCTTCTGGGGTTACCGTGATTGGCGCTACCCCAGAAAATGCATCCTTTGTCGAAAGTACATGGCGAGTGTCAATTCCGTATTTCGCCATATTTTCTTTTGTGCCACCACCAAAAACATCTTCACCAACTTTAGTAACCATCACAACTTTAGATCCAAGCTTTGCGGCCATAACAGCTTGGTTGGCGCCTTTTCCACCATAACCCATTGCAAATTCTGAACCATGCAATGTTTCGCCCACATTTAAGAAGCGCGGAACATATGCGATTAAGTCGATCATATTTGCACCGACTACGGTGATTTTGCCTGAGTTAGTTTTTGACATATTTATGAACGAGGCTTTGCGACGAATTCTTCAACGAAGATATGTTCGCGAACAAATGAGAATTCATCAGCATCTGCACCTGCTGCTGCAGAAGCGGCAGAAGCAAAGTCAGCCTTCGCATCTTCAATTGAATCCCAGAAGAGTTCTGCGGTGCCATCATATGGAAGTGGACCTTCGATCTGTTGGTATTCCTCAATTGGAATATTAATTAGATAACCTTTTAGGTTTGGAAATTTAAGTGTGAATGGTGCGTGATCATCAACCCAGCGCTTAATGAATTCGTCACGTGTCATTCCTGGTGTAACTTTTAGAAGCGCAATCATCTTTACTTTCTTAGACATTTCCGATTCTCCTTTACTAGTTGTTGCTTATGGGTTAAAGGCTAGCCAGTTTGCGGGGTTAGTAGTCAAGGTTTTCTCGACTATTTCATCACTCGTTCTGGCTCGCAGTTTTGGCAGAAAGGTGTTTCCTAAATATTCGAGACCTGGTGCGCCGCCATATTCGACATACCTTGAACTTCGGGCAACATCTGCTCCGAATAGGACATTTGCGCCGAAGCCAAGTTCGACAAGATTTGCGAATAGTTCTACAAGAACTTCATCGGCGAAATATTTGCTGCGTCCTGCACCGTCATATCCCAGATAAGCGCCGCGTGCAGCTATTTCAGCGTGGAATCGTGAGTCTGGTCTTCGATCAATGTGTGCAACAACAACTCGAGCCAAGTTGGCCCCTGATTCTTCTAGCAAATCTAAAGTTGGGAAAATCTCGCTAGCCGAATCAGTATGAATCATGATTGCGGCGCCAGTCTTTGCCGAAACAACTGCAGATGCTTGAAGTGCTCGATTTTCAAAGGCTGAAAGCGGTGCATCTGATATTCCAAATTTGATAAAGCCAGCCTTAATCGCTGATGTGTTCGCTTCATTTATTAAAAGCGTACTGTCGTCAAGCAGGATTCCAGTTTGTAATTCATATGCAAAAAGTTTCGCTAATTGATCAACTTCTAATTGGGTGATCTTTTGCCCATTGGCATAGTGCGCCTCTTTATGGACGCCAGTTGCATGTATAACTTGTAGCCCACTTCGGTTTGCGATTTCTGCAATCAAATCTGGGCGACGGCCAAGTCCAATTGGAGTCGCATCCACATAGGAATCAAAACCAGATTTAGCAAGACGCAGAAATTCATTTCCGCTTTTCTCTTTACTTGTTAGTTCATCTCCAGGAAGAAGGGGCGAAACTTGAAAGGCATGCTCGTGATAATTTGTTCTGCCCAATTTTTCAGGCGCTATATCTCCTGCAATTGTGCGAATAATCATTGTCGCGCAACTTCAGCAGCTTGCGATAACTTAGCCAATAACTCTGGAGTCAATTTGATATCAAAGACTTCGGCAACAACACTGCTCCAACCGTGTATGAAGTAACGCCAACCATCATAAACTTTCAGATTAGAAGAACTTGCTTCGGCCTCTGCTTGTCGTAGGAATTCAAGTGAACCGCGGTAGTTAAGTTCCCAGATAACACTCTCATTTGGAAAACTTATTCCTTCTGGCATCGGATTTCCTGGAATATCTTTACCCATTCCAGTTGCATTAATAATTAAAGAACCAGGATTGAGCTCTTCAAGAATCTTTTCAATTGCATCTTTGCTGGAAATATGGGTCTCAACCAGATCACTTCCAGGACGGCTTTCAATTACTTTTGTTAGGTGCAGAAGACGTTCCGAATTTATTCCAAAGAAATGCACCTTACGTGGCGGGCTTGCTAAACCAGTTAGATACCAAGCAATTGCAGTTGCGGCGCCACCGTCGCCAAAGACCAGAACATCTGCACCATTCTTAAAATAACCTCTTGGCAAGAATTCTTCGATGGCTAGACCGGCAGTTATTGGATCCTTCGCTGCACCTTCGATCTTGCCATTAACAATTTTGACGCAGGAAACTTCACCACATGCGGCAGCAAATTGATCAAAGGATGTAAACATTTCATTCGCGCTGTTGAAGAGTGCAATCTTGTGAGTCGTGACCAGGGCGCCTGCGCAGTTTTTATCACTTCGCATCTCTTCGAGCGCGGCTTGATATTGCTGACTAGTTGCTCCGATTGGAAGATCCAGGCCCTTTAATTCTGCATTTAGATCTAAGAGTTCTGACCATTTAGGAAAAACTTTATTAATCGATGAACTTGCAGTTGAAACTCCGATGAAGCGCATTACTCGCTTAGCTTGTTGAGTCACTTAGTTCACCGGATTAATTGGCGCTTTTCCTGCAAGCACCGCCAATACATTCTCAGTTGCCATATTTCCCATCAAATCGATCGCAGCGACAGTTTGGGCACCTAAATGCGCAGTGATGGTTACTTTGTTTGCGATATCTGCAGCCATTAGGGGAGAGCTGCTCGAATTTTTCTCGCCTTGCAAAGTATCTGCAGCATAAGCAAATAGCTTCCCAGATTTGAGTGCTTCTGCAACTGCACTTTCATCAACAAGTTCTGCTCGCGCACTATTAATAATTACTTGCCCCATGCGTGAATTTGTAAACCAATTCTTATCAACAATTGCTCCATCGCCAGGCGCATTTAATGAAACTACATTTGCGTTAGCTGCAATTTCTGAAACTGATTTGGCTAGGTATCCGGCCGCCTTAATTTCATTGGCATCAACAAATGGATCACTTATCCAAAGCTCGCAGCCAAGTGCGTGAAATTTTGCAGCCAATATCCGCCCGATGCGACCAAAGCCAATAATTCCAACGATAGAACCTTCAAGTTGGTTGCCTCTTATTACCGACCAATCAGAGCTTCGGACTTGGCTTGCTGAAGTGGAAATAGCACGAAGTGCATTAAGAGTTAATCCAATTGTTAATTCAGCCACTGCAAGTGAATTCGCGCCAGGAGTATTGGTAACGATAATTCCACGGGCTTTAGCCTCGGTTAAATCAACTGATTCAAAGCCAACACCGTAGCGCGCAATAATCTTTAAATTTGGCGCAAGATTTAAGATTTCTGAAGTGATCTTTGAAGTGCCCGCAATCCAAGCAACAGCGCCTGGAAGTTCTTGGGCTAATTCAGTTAGATCATGTTTTGAATCAACGAACTTTGTTGTGAACCCTGCTGTACTTAGCTTGGCAAGTAAATCTAAGGAACCGCTAGAAAATGATCTAGATGAGATTACTATTTTTGTCATTTTATAAACCGGTTTGAATTCCAGGTTTCAAGACCCAAGTAGCCGTTTAAGAATATTTCATGTGCTTTCAAATAATCTTGATGTGCACCTTGGTTGGGCGTGTACTTCGAAGTAATCGTTGAAAGCGATTTAACAATATTAAATTCAGCCTTCCCGAGTCCGACTAAAGTGGTTACTGCGGCGCCAAGTGAATTTGCTTCTTCAACAATAGAACGAGACTGCACCGGAATTCCCCAAACATCAGCAAATATTTGTAGCCAAAGTGCGCTACCGGCGCCACCACCTATGACATCTACAGACTTAACATCTGTGCCATTTTCGGAGAATGCATTGATACAAGTAAGTAAATTGAAAGCCACACCTTCAAGAACAGCGCGCACCATGTGGCCGCGGTTGTGATGTTTGCCAAGCCCAATAAATGCGCCAGACGCATCTGGATTCCAATAAGGCGAACGTTCACCCATGATGTGTGGCAGGAAGTAGAGACCATCTGCTGCTGCGCTCTGAGATTTAGCTTCTTCTAAAAGTATTTTGTATCTATCTGGATTATTTTCCGGAATCAAAGTTTCAGTAATCCACTGCAAACTTGCACCACCAGCTTGCATAGTTGCGGTTGGGACAAAGTGTCCCGGAACAACGTGATTGAAAGTCATCGATCTCATCTTTGGGTCATGAAGTGGTTTGGTATTTGAAACTGAAACCCATGATGAAGAACCCATGCATACATATGCGCCATCTTCTGGTGAAATAATTCCGGCCCCAACAGCAGCAAGTGGACCATCTCCACCACCAACAACAACTGGTGTGCCAATCTTTAATCCGGTATGCGCACTTGCTTCAGCGGTAATTTCGCCAAGAATTGCAGTAGATGGCAATATTTCTGGCATAAAAGCCGGATCTATGCGCGCAGCTTTCAATACTTTTGTAGACCAAACGCCATTCACTTGATCAAATGCATTTGTACTTGAAGCGTCAGATGGATCAGTGACAAGGCGGCCAGTTAAGCGATAGTTCACATAATCTTTCGCTAGACAGATATGTCGCACGCGTTCCCAATTTTTTGGCTCGTTATCGCGAACCCACATCGCTTTAGTAATTGAATAAGTCGGATTCAATTGATGGCCAAGCTCTTTATAGCCAGCAGCCATTCCAATTGCATCAACCAACTCTTTGGTCTGTGGAGTGCTTCGGTAATCTGCCCAGATAATTGCCGGTCTAACTGGTTTGTATTCTGAATCTAGAAGTACTGCGCCCATCATTTGGCCAGAAATTCCAACGCCCGATACTTGATCAGCACTTACATTATTTTCTAATATTAATTTCTTAGTCGCGGCGCCAATTGCATTCCACCAATCAAGTGGATCTTGTTCAGCGATTCCACCAGCAGCAAAGTGGGCTGGATAATTGATTGTGCAATGCGCAATTATTTTTCCATCATCACTATGAAGTGACGCTTTATTTCCCGTAGTACCGAGGTCGTGGGCGATAATCATCAGATAATGAAATCTTTCAAAAGTAGTTTGCCATTCTCAGAAAATCCGCGAAGTCCCATGCCATTCTTTAAAACCCAACCATAATCATGACCGGCAGATCCTGGATAAACAGCTAGAAATTTATATGGTGTTGTACCTGAATTAATTGAACGGTGGGCCCAACCTGGTGGAATGTAACCAATTTTCCCCGGCGTTATTTCGACATACTTTTTCTCTTTGCCATCAAACATAATTATTCCTCCGATACCTTCAAGGCCAAAGTAAATTTCGCCTTGTGGATCTGGATGTTGGTGGCCTTTAGTCATATACAACTCGCCACCGCAGGTACCCGCAAATATTGTTGTGATTGATTGCGGTAATTCTCTTGGCAATTCTGGAACAGTTGAAGAAATTACTTGATAAACAATTGGGTTTGAAGCGGCGACTTCAGCTTCATAAGTTTTGGTGTTTTCAAAACAGCCAGCTAAATCAGAAAGTCTGCGAACCAAAGTTGGTCCAGATGGAGTTAACGCACCTGCGCTTGCATCTAACGTGATTTGATGGGGGTTTATTGGTGGAACTGCGAAGGATGTCATGCGAGAAGTTTACTTGCTAAAAAGAATTGGCGGTCAAGTAAGTTTTCACTCACCTGACCGCCAATCATTAACGGTTATTCAGCTATTACTGGTAAAGAACTGCTGCGATCTTTGGATCGGTTAGGTTCTTTGCGTTGTAGTAGTAGAAGCCTGTGTCAATGAAGTTCTTTG
>CANKCX010000019.1 GCA_947480375.1 Actinomycetota bacterium | reverse complement strand
TGAGGAGCGCGACCTGCGAGAGAGCATCACGGCGATTCTGGGCCAAAAATTCGAGGGCAATTTCGAAGTAATTCTCGCACTAGGACCTTCGAATGATCGTACAAATGAAATCGCAAAAGATTTAGCCGCTGCAGATTCCAGAGTTGTCTTGGTTGATAATCCAACTGGTAGAACTGCAAACGGTTTAAATGCTGCAATTGCCCAGGCTAAGTTTTCAATTATTTCGCGCATCGATGGCCATGCTCAAATATCTCCTACATATTTAAAGGATGCAGTGGCACTTCTCAATAAAACCGGCGCAGTAAATGTTGGTGGAATCATGGCAGCGGTTGGTCAAAGTAAATTTGAAAAAGCAGTTGCAACAGCAATGCGCTCGCCACTCGGTGTTGGTTCATCTCGTTTTCATACTGGGGGAGAAGCTGGTCCCGCTGACACGGTTTATCTAGGAACTTTTCAAAAAGCTGCACTTATTGCTGCAGGTGGTTATGACGAGAGATTTACGCGCGCCCAAGATTGGGAGTTGAATTTCAGATTACGTAAGAATGGTGGAACGGTTTGGTTTGATCCATCACTTGTTGTTACATATCGTCCAAGATCAACTATTAAGGCACTGGCTAAACAATATTTCCAATATGGAACTTGGCGGCATGCAGTCTCAAGAAGCCATAAGGGAAGCGTTAACTATAGATATTTGGCACCACCAACTGCTTTGGCAATAAACACAATCTCATTTATCGCCGGATTGCTTATTTCCCCAATATTTTTTCTACCACTTGCAGGCTATCTGATTGCAATCATTTTGGGCTCGCTTGTAATTGGAAAATCAATAAGCGAGAAGGTAATTCTTCCGGCGGTACTTATTACTATGCATATGGTTTGGGGTGCGGGCTATCTCTCTTCACCAAGAGGATTAATGGCTGAAGAAGAATGAAGCGTTTACTAATTTCAGTTGCGCTAATAATCTCTTCCACTTTCACACCAGCATTTGCGCAAGTACCTACATCATTTACCTTCATTGGTTCTGGTTATGGACATGGCGTAGGACTAAGCCAATATGGGGCAAAAGGTCAGGCTTTAGAAGGTAAGTCAGCAACTGAAATTCTCAACTATTACTTTCCAGATGCCCAAGTAACTTCCGTTGAAGATACTGCAACCATAAGTGTCAATATTGCTCACCAAGTTCCAAATATTTCACTTTCGATATCTGCCGGTGACTACTTCACTTTGCAAAATGAAGGATTAGCAGCAACCCCTCTTGCAACAAATTCACCACTTGCTTTTAGCATCAGTGGCACTTTTATTTCTGGTTCGATTAACCCCGAAAATAGAGCGAAAATCTGGATTATTAGATGGAGTAATCCAAGTTCAATTGTCACTTTGAATTACGGAACAACTAAGTTTCAAATCAATCACGGATATTTACAGCTTCGTTCAGTAAAGGCAGCGGGCATCGGATATCGAATCGAAGCTACGAATCTTTTAAGCCTTCACGATGAATACTTATATGGAATTGCCGAAGTTCCATCTTCGTGGCCAAGTGCCGCACTTCAAAGCCAAGTAATTGCTTCCCGAACTTACGCGCTAATGCGAATGGGATCTCTAAAGAAAGCTTGCGATTGTCATGTCTATAACTCTAAATATGATCAAGCATTTGTTGGATATGCCAAAGAGGGTGAACCAAGATACGGGCAACTTTGGAAAGCAGCTGTTGATGCCACTGCTGTTGATGCCGGACACGGACTTGCAATAACTATTGAACAAGAGCCAATCAGCGTTTTCTTCTCTTCTTCAACCGGGGGAATGACTCAACGCGCGATCGATGTTTGGGGCACTGATATTCCACATCTCGTGAACGTTGCAGATCCATGGAGTATCGATCCAGCAATCAATAAGAACTATGCAAGATGGACTAAGAAAGTCACACAAAAAGCGATGGCGAAAGCTTTTGGACTACCAGATATCGAACGCTATGAAATCGTTTCCAGGACAGTTACAAATAGCGTGCTGCAAATTACCGGCTTCTCCAGCAGCGGTGCTTCAAAAACTTTGCCAGTTGCAACCTTTAAAACTGCGGTGAAACTACCTTCATCTTGGTTTGATTTACCGGCCTAGGTGTCATAATTCTTGGGTCTAAGGAGCAAAAATATGTCTGATGAAATAATTGCCCTACGAGATGAATCGGTCGCTGCGCAAACAATGCGCTTTGACCTAGCTAAGTTCAAATTGGTTACAACAGCCGTACTTGGTTCAATCGCTATCGGCGCCGGGACTTCAGCAAATACCGAGAAACTCCCTTATGTAATTGGACTTATCCCATTGGTCTGCATCTATATAGATTTAATAGCAGACTCTAAACAGATTCAACTACTAGTAATTGGTGCATTCTTAAAGACGCAAAAAACCGGAGTTCTCGCCGCATATGAAAAATTCTGCGCAGAACTTCGCAAAGAAAAGAGCATTTTCATTGATTCATATGCATTCTTCTATTCGACTGCATTCTTGTGCATAGCAATTTTCTTATTTGGTGTCGGGCAATGGCAATTTGGTGGAAGCGCAGACTCGGTTGAAATCGCAATCGAAATCTTTAGCGGTTCAATTGGGCTGGTAATTAGCTATTTATTAAATAGACGAACCCGCGTAAGAACTACTTTCTTAAAGCACTAAAAAGGTAATCTTAATTAGCGTGTAGAACTGAGTTTAGGCCGCCCCAACTTCCAGTTTTTGGAAGGGCTTCAAGTGCGCCGGTCTTAGAATTTCTGCGGAAAAGTAAATTACTAGCGCCTGAAAGTTCACTGGCTTTTACTACTTCACCGTCAGGCAAGGTTATTTTGGAGCCAGCAGTTATATAAGTTCCTGATTCAACAACGCAATCATCGCCGAGTGAAATACCAAGTCCGGCATTTGCACCAAGCAGACAGCGTTCGCCAATTGAAATAACTTGCTTTCCGCCGCCACTTAAAGTTCCCATGATTGATGCGCCACCGCCGATGTCGCTGCCATCACCGACAACAACGCCTGCACTTATTCGACCTTCGACCATTGATTTGCCAAGTGTTCCGGCATTGAAATTAACAAAGCCTTCATGCATAACAGTTGTTCCACTTGCAAGGTGGGCACCAAGTCGAACTCGATCGGCATCGGCTATGCGCACACCTTCAGGAACAACGTAATCAACCATGCGAGGGAATTTATCTACTGCAAAAACTGTGAGCGTTCCATACTTTGCACGCAACTTTGGGCCGACCGAACTAAATGTAGAAACTGAACAAGGACCAGCAGATGTCCAAACCACATTATTTAGAATCCCAAAAATGCCATCCAGAGATTGACCATGCGGCTTAACTATTCGGTGTGAAAGTAGATGTAATCTCAAGTACGCGTCTGCTACATCCTTTGGCGCAGAATCTAAATCGATTTCAATAGCCACCTTAGATTTTGTTACATCGCGGATTGGGTCTGCACCAATGAACTCACTTAAATCTGGGCCATTATTTTCGGCAAGCTTTCCAAGTCCAATGGAATCGAACCAAACATCAAGGGTCTCACCACTGTTTGTGGTTGTGGCTATTCCGAATCCGAAGGCGCTTCTCATGAGATAACGCTACCAAAAGCGATTAACTACTAGACTTCATTTATTATGCGAATAGCCGTTTATTGCTCCGCCTCGACGAGTATCGACCAGAAATATCTCGATCTAGCCTTCGATATTGGAACAGCAATTGCCGGTGCCGGTGCAGATTTAGTTTGGGGTGGTGGCCAGATTTCTATGATGGGCGCCGCTGCGAGAGGTGCTAGAGAACACGGTGCAAAAACTTTTGGAGTTATTCCAGAAAAACTTGTAACTGTTGAATTTGAAGATCCAGAAGCAACTGAAATGTTTATCGTTTCTAATATGCGAACTCGTAAAGCAAAGATTGAAGAACTTGCAGATGCATTTATCGCGTTGCCAGGTGGCATAGGAACGCTAGAAGAATTCTTTGAAATCTGGGTTGGTCGCAAATTGGGTTATCACTCAAAGCCAGTCGTTGTTTGTGATCCATACGGAGCGTTTGCGCAATTGCAAAGCTCGCTTGATTACTTAAGCGAAGAAGAGTTTATTGGCGCAACTTCAAATGATTTAGTCGCATGGTGCCGCGATATTCCAAGCGCAATTCTTGCCTGCACTCAGTAGCGGAGTAACCTTTTCTCATGGGTGGACTATCCGAGCTTCTTGCTAGCTTGCCGGAAGAAGAGCGTTTCATCCTTACTATGCATTACATCCGTTCGATGTCAGCTAAAGAGATTGCAGAGACCCTTGGGGTCCCAGAACGTGCAGTTCAGAGCGTTATCACGACTGGGAAATCTCGTCTACTTTCCGCGTTAAATCCGGGGCAATAGCTAGCTTTTTTCAATTTCCATTGAGCCCTGCTTTTGCGAGATACTTAGCCACTGCAATTCCCCGATCATAAAGATTTATAAAGGAGCAACACATGGCAGCCATGAAACCTCGTACTGGTGATGGACCCATGGAAGTAACCAAGGAAGCTCGCAGTTTTGTTATGCGAATCCCACTAGAAGGCGGCGGACGTTTAGTCGTTGAACTAAATGTTGAAGAAGCTACAAACCTTGGCAATGCGCTACAGGCAGCGGTTTCTCTCGTTAAGAAGTAATTTAAAATTATTTGCTGGATTAATCAATGACAGTGAAGCTTGTTCCAATAATTGATTGCCAATCGCTATCTGAAATCGATTACTCGAAATATGGCGCTCTGGCGATTCCATTCGCAAAATCAGATGATGGTAATTCTCTAGCAATTTGCAATCCAAAAGCTGCATCTCAAATTTCTAAGTATTTCGCTATAGATTTTGCAGATTTACTTTCAAAGTGGCCAGATGCAACCGGGAAAGCTGGCGAAATAATTGAAGTTCCTTCGGAACTTGCTAGCCATAAATTATCAAGAATTTATCTTGTCGGAATCGGATCTGATACGCCGGATGATTCGCGTAAAGCCGGATCCGCCCTTGCGCGCAAAGTTAAGAATTCGGGAGTAATTGTTTTAGATGCCCTTGCAACAAATAAGGCCAATGCAAGAATGCATGGCGTCTCATTAATTTTGGCAAGCTATAGCTGGAGTGCAAAGAGTGCACCTACAAAAGAGGCAAAACCAGCAAGCTTCCACCTAGTTGGAAATTTCAGTAAAGAATTAGAGAGCGCACGCAGCCTGGCAATTGGTGTTTGGCGCGCACGCGATTTAATTCACACGCCAGCAAATATTAAGAATCCACTTTGGATTGCGGAACAAGCTAAGTCTTTGGTTAAAAAGGCTAAATCATCGGCGTTAAAAATCGAGATAAAGAGCGGTGCTGGTCTTGAAAAATTTGGCGGATTACTTGCCGTCGGAAATTCTGCGCCAAAACCTGGACCAAGGTTGGTGCAAATTTCATATGCACCTAAGGGATCAAAGAATTGGCCGCACGTTGTTTTGGTTGGAAAAGGAATCACTTTTGATACTGGTGGAGTTTCGTTAAAACGACCATACGACACGATGGTTGGAATGAAGAGCGATATGTCCGGAGCCGCAGCTGTTCTTGCGACCGTAATTGCAATCGCAGAAATGGGAAGCGCTGCACCAAAAGTTCGAGTAACCGGATTGTTGATGTGTGCCGAGAATGCACTTTCCTCAACTTCGCAGCGACCATCAGATGTAATTACCCATTTCGGTGGAACAACTGTTGAAGTGATTAATACTGATGCCGAAGGCCGTCTAGTTCTTGCTGATGGTTTGGCTTATGCAGATGCAAAATTAGATCCAGATTATCTAGTCGATATCGCAACGCTTACAGGAGCCGCGACTCTTGGCTTAGGTCGACAATTTGCTGCGATGTATACCCGAAATGTTTCACTCGCGCAGAAACTTTATGATGCCGGACAAAGCGTTGGTGAAAGAGTTTGGCATATGCCACTTATCGATGATTACAAAGTTGCGCTTGCAAGTGATGTAGCGGATTTGAATCACACCGCTGAAAAACCTGATTTCAATGGCGGTTCAATTACTGCTGCCTTATTCCTTGAACACTTTGCCGGTCAACGCAATTGGGTGCACTTAGATATTGCGGGTCCAGCCCGTTCTGAAAGTGATTCCGGAGAAAATCCTAAAGGCGGCACAGGTTTTGGCGTCAGATTGCTTACCGAATGGTTGACTTCGCTATGACAACAAATAGCCGCGGGGATATGTCGGCCTTCGCTGAAAACTTTCCACATGAAGATTTCTTTATGCAACAGGCACGCAAGAATGGTGCAGAAGTGGGTGCACCTGACCCAACTGTTGGCGTGGGCGGTTTAATTAATTTTATGGTTGGTTTGATTTCTGCAAAATCAATAGTTGAAATTGGCACCGGATCAGGAGTCAGTGGACTCTGGATATTTAATGGCGCACCTAAAGATGCAACTTTTACATCAATTGATTCAGAGCGTGAACATTCGGCTAGCGCCAAAGAAATCTTGGAAGAAGCCGGAATTTCTGCGCAAAGATTCAGGTTAATCACGGGAAATATTATTGAAGTTGTTGGAAAGTTGGCAGATTCAAATTATGACTTGATGATTGTGAGGTCGCCAAAAGATATGGTCGATGTTGTCCAAGAGAGCTATCGTCTTTTAAAGAATAGCGGCGTCTTGATTATTGATAACGCACTTGATGGTGGAAAAGTTGCAGATCCAACTCAACGCGATTTTGAAACAATTGCTAGACGAGATTCGGTAAAAGCTATTAAAGAAGATTCAAGATGGGTTTCGACAATCCTTCCAATTGGCGGCGGCGCACTAGTTGCCCGAAAGATTTAGATATGTCTAATACTCCAAATACCCCTTGGTGGATCTCAGAACATCCAGTAGTCACTGCGCAAGATATAAAGAAGCGCAACACCAGAACCGTTAGCTTTGGAATCGCAATCACTATGGCCCTTGTTGCAGGGGTCGTTGGCAGTATTGCCGGACGCACTTCAGCAACACTTGATTCAAAAACGAATTTAGTTTCGACTAAAAGTGTGATTGAAAGAAAGCCAGATTCAATTGCCGGAATCGCGGCACGAGTTTCGCCTTCAGTTGTTTCGATTGAAGTTCGAAGCGGCAATAGTGGTGGCACTGGCTCTGGATTCTTTCTAGAGAGCAATGGCTACATTCTTACAAATAATCACGTGATCTCGCTGGCTGCCACAAATGGCGCAACAATTACCGTAAAGCTTGCAAACGGAAAAGATTACAAAGCAAAGCTGATTGGCCGTGATGTTTCTTATGATCTTGCAGTTATAAAAATCGCGGTTACCGATGCACCCGCGCTACAACTTGGCAACAGCGATGAAGTTCAAGTTGGCGATGGCGTAATTGCAATCGGATCACCTCTCGGACTTACTGGCACTGTTACATCAGGAATTATTAGCGCAAAGAATCGGCCAGTTACTTCTGGTGGCGGCACAAGCGAGAGTTCTTTTATTAATGCGATTCAAACTGATGCTGCAATCAACCCAGGAAATTCTGGCGGTCCATTAGTAGATCTATCTGGCGCCGTAATTGGAATTAACTCAGCAATAGCGACAACTGGTTCTGGTTTTGGTGGGCAGAGTGGATCAATTGGATTAGGTTTTGCAATTCCTATTAATCAAGCACGCAAGACTGCAGATCAATTAATTAAGAACGGCAGCTCTACCTATCCAATTATGGGAGTATCGCTAGACACCAGATTCACTGGTACTGGTGCAAAAATTCCGGATGAAGTTGGTGCAGTAAGTGCCGGCGGCCCAGCCGAACGCGCAGGGATCAAACCCGGAGATGTAATTATTGCGATTGATGGCAAAGCCATTGCGACTGCTGATGAAGCAATCGTAAGCGTTCGTTCTCATAGCGTTGGCCAGCGAATAACAGTTAAATTCCTAAGGGGCAGTGTTACTAAAGAGGTTTCACTAAAACTCATTGCGGCGAAGTAAGTCCGATAGATATAGGATTCGAAAATGTTCGGAATCGGCGGTGGTGAGTTTGTAGCTTTGGCGCTACTTGCACTGATACTTGTTGGCCCCGATAAATTGCCACAGTTTTCTGCAGATTCCGCCAGATTTATCCGCAAAGTTCGCGATATCGCGCAAAATACAACTAAGGATTTACGCGAAAATCTTGGGCCCGGCTACGAAGATTTAAAAGTTACAGATTTACATCCTAAGAAGTTCATCACTAAACATATAAATGAAGTATTAGCCGAGCCGACCGCCGAATTTCAAGAGTTGGCAAAGTCAGCGAAAATAGATCCGGATCTCTTATGAGCAACGAAATTATTGCCAAAATAAACACCGCTCTGCAGGGAGTTTCAGATCCAGAACTGCATCGCCCGCTACCCGAACTTGGAATGGTTGAATCTGTTGAATTCAATAAGGGCGTAGTTTCAGTAAAGATTCTTTTGACAATCTCTGGCTGTCCGATGCGCGATCGTCTGCAAAAAGATATTTCAGATGCCGTAAAGACTGTTGAAGAAGTGAATTCACTCGATCTCTCTTTTGGCGTAATGAATGAAGAACAACGTAATAACGTTAAGAAACTTTTGAACGGTGGCAAAGAGCGCTTCATTCCTTTCGCCCAACCAGATTCACTAACACGAGTTATTGGAATTGCTTCTGGCAAAGGTGGCGTTGGTAAATCTTCAGTTACGGTAAATCTTGCAGTTGCTGCCGCCCAAAAAGGTTTAAAGGTCGGAATTCTTGATGCCGATGTTTATGGTCACTCAGTTCCACGTTTGATGAATATTGTCGGAAAGCGTCCAACTGCAATTGATCAAACATTTATTCCCGTCGAGGCATTTGGCGTAAAAGTTGTTTCGATGGAGATGTTTAAACCTGAAAGATCTGATGCCGTCGCATATCGCGGACCTATGCTTCATAAAGTTTTAGAACAATTATTAAGTGATGCCTATTGGGGCGATTTAGATTTATTACTTCTTGATTTGCCACCAGGAACAGGTGACATCGCAATCTCACTTGGCCAACTTTTACCGGCCTCTGAAATAGTTGTTGTGACTACTCCACAAATTGCGGCTGCAGAAGTTTCGGAACGTGCGGGCCGGATAGCTCATCAACTTAAACAACACATCATTGGTGTAATTGAAAATATGTCTGATACTTCATGTACAAAATGCGGAGAGCCAATTGCAATATTCGGAACAGGTGGCGGCCTAGAAACTGCTAAACATTTATCAACCTTGGTAGGAACAGATGTCGAATTAATCGGGCAAATTCCATTCACCCCGGCTCTTCGCGAGGGTGGGGATATCGGCCAACCGATTGTTATAAGTGATCCAACATGTCCAGCAAGTGAATCCTTCGCAAAAATTGTAGAAAAAATAACCTTGCGCCCTAAGTCGCTAGTCGGGGTAAGGCTTTCAGTCTCTTAACATCACCTAAGATTGGCCTATGAAAAAGCCACCAGTAACCAGCATCAATACGGTGGCCAAGAGACTCACTGGTCGCAGTGAATTAGTACTCCAACGCAAAAATATTCGTGAATCTCTGGTTTCGGTCGCGGGATTAATTGGTCGCCCGGTTCGCTATCAGGGCGGCAATGAAATTGGTCGACTCGTCGATGTTGTTGTTCGACATGGTGAAGATTCTTATCCACCAGTATCAGGTTTGATTGTAAAAGTTGGGCAGAGCAAATCATTTATTGATGGCGCAAGAATTGCCAAGTTAACTCAGAATGAAATTCAATTATCAACTGCAAAAGTTGATTTAACTGAATTCACTCGTCGTGAAGGCGAATCACTTTTAGATGCCGATGTTTTGGATCACCAAATTGTTGATGTTAATGGCCTGCGAGTTGTTCGTTCATCTGATCTTTACTTGGCGCCACTTGATCGCGAAATTCGAGTCGTCGGTGTAGATATTTCTTTTAAAGCTTTCATTCGCCGAATCTTTCCTGGCGCACTTGGTCGTGGACCAATTCCAGAGCATGTTATCGATTGGGCCAACGTTGCTTCACTTGCACATGGAACCGGCGTAGTACGTTCAACTGAATCGCGCGCTGCACTTGGTCAACTTCGTCCAGCCGACCTTGCAGATTTAATTGAAGACCTTGCAGGACGCGAACGAAGTGCACTAATCGAAATGCTTGATCCAGATCTTGCAGCCGATGCACTCGAAGAAATGGAAGATGACGAACTACAAGGTTTGCTTCGTGGTTTATCTGCCGAACGTGCTGCAGAACTGATTTCACGAATGGAACCAGATGAAGGTGCTGAAGTGCTCCGTGATTTAGATAATGATCACCGGGAAAGTATTTTCATGGAGATGGAT
>CANKCX010000018.1 GCA_947480375.1 Actinomycetota bacterium | reverse complement strand
TCTCCCAAATGACGGTGCCACCCATACCAAGTCCGATACACATAGTTGTTATTCCGTACTTAACTTCTGGGTGCTCTTCAAAGCCACGCGCTAAATTAATCATTCATCGAACACCTGAAGAGGCGAGTGGATGACCAACCGCAATTGCGCCACCGTAAAGATTTACACGAGAATCATCATCAGCAAGTCCGAAGTGATCTAAGAAAGATAGAACTTGAATCGCAAAAGCTTCGTTAACTTCAAAGAGGCCAATATCTTCAATCTTTAATCCAGCTTTAGCGAGCGCCTTTATTGTGCTTGGAACTGGGCCATATCCCATGATCTCTGGCTCGACACCTGCAAAAGCAAATGAAACTAACTTTGCTTTTATACCAAGTCCTAATTCATTAGCTTTTGATTCACTTGCAAGTATTGCTGCAGTAGCACCATCATTTAAACCAGCTGCATTTCCGGCAGTTACATTTCCCATCGGTCTAAATGGCGTCTTAAGAGCGCCAAGTGCTTCAACAGTTGTTCCTGGACGAGGTGGCTCATCGACTGTTGCAATTCCCCAACCAAGTTCGACCGAGCGAACTGCAACTGGGATTAAATCTCGTTGAATCTTTCCAGCGGCATATGCGGCAGCAGTTTTATTCTGCGAATTAACTGCATAGGCATCGGCGCGCGCTTTAGTTAAGTGCGGAAACTTGTCGTGCAATCTTTCGGCAGTAAGTCCCATTTGTAGTGCATCTGTATCAACTAATTTTTCAGCCAAGTATCTGGGGTTTGGATCCATTCCATCGCCCATCGGATGATTTCCCATATGTTCAACGCCACCAGCAACTGCGATGTCATATTGACCCATTGCGATTGCGCCTGAAATTGTTGTAACTGCAGTTAGTGCACCTGCGCACCAACGATCTATCGAATATCCAGGCACGGTATTTGGAATTCCAGCGAGCAATGAAACGCTGCGCCCGATATTCATTCCCTGATCACCAGTTTGGGTAGCAGCAGCAATTGCAACATCATCAATTGCAGATGGTGAAACTTTTGGATTGCGTTCCAAGAGTCCGCGAAGAGTTCGAACCATGATGTCATCGGCTCTGGTTTCGGAATATAAGCTTCCGGCTTTTCCAAATGGCGACCGAACTGCATCTACTAGAACTACGCGCTCACTCATGAATGACTCCTACCGTCAGACAACCTATTTCGGCTCTTATTGCCGCAAGGTTACTCGCGAGTAGGTTAAATTGGAAGAAGCTAAAAGCGGATTAAACCTTTGCTGGAACGCTCTTCTTGGGCGCGAGATACGCGCGCAGGGTTAGCGCCAGGAATGATGCCCAGACAACTAGTTGAAGCCAGGTCAGGGTTGTTCCGATGCCGATTGTTCCTGCAAGAACCGTTGAGATTATTTCGTTTGCGCCGATCCAATTCCAAACGTATGCATGCTCTCCAGGAAGGGCACCAAATTCTTGAAATTCATGGACGCCATGCGAAAGCACGCCACCGGCGATAACAAGAAGTGCGGTTCCGGTGATCGTAAAGAATTTTCCAAGATTAATTTTTACACTCTGCTTATAGATTGCAATACCTAAACCAATTGCAACTGTAAGACCCAGAATTAGACCTAGGGCTGGCGCGGAATCAGTTGAAACAGTTTTGAAATTCGAAAATAGGAAGAGCGCTGTTTCTAAACCTTCGCGAGCAACTGCGAAAAAAGCCGCTGAAATCAAGGCTATTTTGCCAAGTGGCATTGCATAATCCAATTTGCTTTGCAATTCATTTTTCAAACCGCGCGCAATTCGCTTCATCCAAAAGACCATGTAGGTAACAAGTATTACGGCAACGATTGAAGTTGTTCCAGCAAAAACTTGTTCGCCAGCTACTGAAAGCTGAGTGGATGTGAATGTTAGAAATGCACCAAAAGCTAAACTTGCTATTACTGCAATGCTTACGCCGGCCCAGAGAGCGGGCAGCCCTTTGCGCTGATTTGATCGCACTAGGTAGGCGACGAGAATTCCGATAATAAGTGCGGCTTCTAGGCCTTCACGAAGTGCAATTAAGAATGTGCTGAACATGAGTAGAAGCCTAAAACCACTTGCAGGAATTACGCAACTTAAGCGTTGCGTAATTAGTCACTTTCTAAAACGGGAGAATCTGCATCGGTCGCTTCGACTTCAACCTCGCTCACAAGAGGCTCGGTTTCGCCCAAAATAGCCGTTAGCGGGGCTAATACGAGCTCAATCTGCCAAGGCCTGGCCCCAAACTCAGTCAATTCAGTGGCCACAAATTTGATCCGCCCGGCCTCATCCAAAGGCGGCGTCGGCCAGCAAACGCGGCGAACAGCTTCAGGTGAAATCAAGTTTTCGGCTGGCATCAGATTGGCAAGTGCACAATCCAAGATCGCGGCCTTGGCATGAGTGAGACGGGCATAGCCAAGTGGGTTTCGTGATTGCCACATCTTTGGCGGCGGCAGTCCTTCTGAAGGCAGTCGAAGCTTCGGTAGATCTTCACCTTCAAGGCTTGATGCTGCTTCGAATAATTCAAACCATTCTTCAAATGGCATATCTGTTAATCGAGTTCGTCGAAGAAGTGCTTTCTTAAAATCGCCAAAACCTTTAGGTGGTTTTGTAGCTATCAAAACCAGAGTTTCATCATTAAATACTCGGCCCGGGGCTAAATCAATTTGCTTAGCAAAATCATTGCGTGCCAACCAAAGCGCCCTAATTATTGCCAGGACCTTGGGGTCACGGATTTTGTGAATTCCTGAAGTCCGGCGCCATGGATCCTTGCGCGGCGCAGGGGGAGGCGCCTTCAATATTGCTGCAAAATCTTGCATCGCCCATTTCAGTTTTCCATTTTCAGTTAATAACTTCGCGATTTCGTTACGCAATTCAATTAGCAATTCCACATCGAGCGCCGCGTAATTTAGCCATTCTGGTCTTAGTGGGCGGATCGACCAATCGACCGCGCTATGTTCTTTTGCAAGTGTTATGCCAAGAAGTTGTTCAGTTAGTGGTCCAAGTCCAACGCGCTCGCAACCTGCGATACGGCCAGCGAGTTCGGTATCAAACATAATTTGTGGATCGATTCCAACTTCACGCAGGCAAGCAAGATCCTGAGTTGAAGCGTGGATAATCCACTCTTGATCAGCAAACGCTTGATTTAGTTCTGCCCAATATTCACATTCGCCAACTGCAATCGGATCAATTAAATGCAGCCCGCCACCATTACGTTTTATTTGTATTAAATAAGCGCGAGCTGAATATTTATATCCAGATGCTCTTTCAGCGTCAATCGCAATTGGTCCCGATCCCGCTTTTAATTCTGCAATCATTTCAGAGAGCCCTTGCGGAGTTTGAATTAATTCAGGAACTCCACCGCTTGGTGCAAGTAGTGGTTCTGCCATTATCTACTGCGACTTAGCTGAGTTACGCCTTCAGGAATCGGCGCTAACCCCGCTGACATTTCTAAGAGTTCAACCCATGCGCGAATGTGGCTCGCAATATTTTCACCAGATGTTGGAGTCCATGAAGCTCGCACTTCTAATTCGCTATCCTCTTCCAAATTTTCTAACGTTCCAAAGGATGCGCTAGCAACTTTTGTAACAGTTCCACTTGGCGCAGTGAATTCGCAGCCATTCGCAGTTAGCGATTCCATAAGCCAAGTCCAACCGATGTTGCAGAGCATTGGATCTGCAGCCATCTCGTTATCGATTGCCGCTCTTACGAAAGTTACACATCTAAAATTTCCAGACCAGCCTTCTTGTCCATCTGGATCGTGCAGCAAAACAAAACGGCCAGTTGCGGCATCTTCTAAAACATCAGCAGTCATAGCGAAGGCGAATGGTGCAAGTTTTTGTGGGGCCGGAACTTCTTCCAAGAGAATTTCAGCTCGGGGCTTGATTGCGCGAATCTCAGCAATAATGTCTTCGAATTTCGCGGCCATGTGAAAATGGTAAGGCGTTTAATCGCCGAACTGATGAAGGCGCGAGCAACGTTTAGTGTGGGTTGCATTAACCTTTCCCAATGGCTTCGATACTTGCACTCTTCTCAAGTGTCCTCTGGGGGACCGCTGATTACTTAGGCGGAAATCTGGCTAAGCGCTTTCCAGCTATTGCCGTCACAGGTGCATCTCAAGGCTTTGGTTTAGTCCTTGGAATAATTTTAGTTATCTCTAGTGGTTCTTATATTGCACCAAATTTAAATTGGGATGGCTATTTTCTTCCGGCAATTGGTGCTGGCATTGCAGGGTTTCTCGGTCTTGTTTCTTTTTACTCCGGTTTATCTACCGGTCGAATGGGCGTTGTTTCTCCAATCAGCACATTGAGCGCAGTCATTCCACTTTCAGTTGCATTCTTATCTGGCGAACGCCCAACCTCAATTCAAATTATCGGAATGACAGTCGCAATATTTGGCGCGTTCTGTGCATCCGGACCCGACATAGTTAAAGGGCTACCAATAAAGCCACTTCTTTATGGACTTGGCGCGGCGCTTGGTTTTGGAATTGCACTTGCACTCATGGCGCAAGGTTCAAAGACAAGTTCATTGCTAACAATGACTTCCATGAGAGTTGCATCAGTTAGTTTCTGTATCTTGCTTGCAATTCGATATCGATCAGTAGGCGGTTTCAAAGTTGGGGATTTAAAGATTTTAATTATTATTGGCGCTACTGATTTTGTAGCAAATCTTCTTCTCGGGGTTGCAACTACTAAGGGATTGATTTCAGTTGCGATGGTCTTCGGATCGCTATTCCCAATCGTTACTGCGCTGTTGGCATTTAAATTTCTACACGAGCGACTTCACAGAATTCAATATCTAGGAATTATTCTTGCCGTTTCTGGGGTCTCACTTATTTCTATCGGCTAATTTTTTACAAGCTTTAGAAATGTTTCGCCATCTATTTTTTCACTAGATTCAACTGTGAAATCTCGAGTCAACGCACTTAGGTCGTAGACGTTCTCGCCGCCAGTTTTTCCACTGATTGTTAGAAAGAGAATATCGATCAGGTTTGCAAGTAAAAGTTCTTTCAGTAAATTGATTCCGCCTTCGACAAGAATATTCTCACCAAATTCAGCTTTTGCTTTTGCAATGGCGGCCACCGGATCTAGATCCCAGATATGGGCGAGTGGATTGGAAGAAATTGACTGTGGTAACTCTTTGGTCGATGTAATAACGATAAGCGGGACCGGAGTAGATGCATATGGTTCGTTTCGGGCGGTGTTACCACCAATCAGGATTGCAGATGCGTGGCTACGAATTTCATGGAATCGAGCGCGATCAGCGACAGAACTTAGAGCCGCTGAATTTCCCGAATGAGAGGTGCTGCCATCAGCGCCCATCACGAAATTCGCCATAACCCCTTTGAACGCCATGCGTAAACCGTAGTGTCAGTGGAGCGATTTATCATTTTCGACATGATCATCGATTGCCAAAACTGCACCATGCGCGACATCTCTTGTAGTGATTGCGTTGTCACTGTTCTACTAAATATCACCGCTGCTCCGGCAAGTGAAATATCTAAGAAGCAAATGAGTGCGATATCTGTACTCTCTGAGAAAGGTTTAGTTCCACCGCTTCGTTATGTGAGATAGAAATTAATTTACGCGTGAAATTTGCCAATATTTGATGAAGCGAGCAGACACTGGCTACCCTTCTCGAATGAAATTGCATAAGTCGATAGCGCGAATTCTCGTCGCTGCATTGGCTTTTTCACTTATCCCGCTTAGTTCAACTTCGGCGGCTCCATCATTAAATGATGTTCGAACTCGAGTGCGAATCTTGCAAGAACAAGCAGCAGCTGCTGGTGAAGCTGCGCAGCAAGCAAAAGTAGAATACAAATCTTTAACTAGAAAATTAGAATCGGTACAACGTCAAGCCGCAGCCGATGCCGCAACTGTTGCTAAATTTAAGAATTCTCTTGGCGCAATTGCGCGTGAACAATATAAAAATGGTTCAATGAGCCAGAGCCTGGAACTACTTTTCTCTTCTGATCCAAAGTTATTTCTGGCAGCTGCTGGTTCTCTTGAATCCGTGACAAGGAAGCAATCACTACAACTTAAGCAGTACAGCGTTGCAAAGCAGAGATTAACTGCCACTTCATTGACTGTGAATGACAAACTAACCCTTGCTAAGCGAGCACAGGCAAGATATTTAGCGCAAGAAAAAGCTGTTAAAGATAAATTAGCTTCAGCTCAAAAATTATTGAATTCATTATCAAAAGCTGAACGCGCACGGCTGGCAAAGTTAAATGAAGATGCCGAAAATGCCGATCAGAAGAAGTCCTTAGCGCAAGCTGCAAAAACTAATCTTGGTTCTGGTCGCGGATCTATTGCGCTGCGATTCTCAATCAAACAGATTGGTGATCGCTATGTATATGGCGCTGCCGGACCTACGCTCTGGGATTGCAGCGGTCTAACCATGCGCGCATTTGGTACTGCCGGAGTTTCACTTCCGCACTCGGCCGCAGCACAATCTCGTTATGGAAAACGTATTGCGTTAAACCAACTTAAACCAGGTGATTTAGTCTTCTTCGGTCGTAATCGATATATCTCGCACGTTGGTATTTATATAAGTAAAGGACAGATGGTTAATGCACCGCGTCCTGGCTCGAGAGTAAAAATTATGAAATTCACGCCAAACTTCGGTTCACTAAGTTTTTACGGTGCCCGCCGTATCTAATGACCGCAAGATTCTTCTTGTCACCAACGATTTGGGACCAAGATCTGGCGGAATTGAAACTTTCATTCTTGGCTTATTAGAGAAGTTAGATGGCAGCGAGATTGCGATTTATACATCGGCTCAGCCTGGTGATCAAGCTTTCGATCTCAAATTGCGCGAGAAATTTGGCGTAATAATTTATCGAGATCGCTCAAAAGTTTTACTGCCATCTCCAAGGGTAATTCGATCAATAAAGAGAGTAATGCGCATTCACAAATCTCAAACTATTTGGTTTGGCGCCGCGGCGCCCCTTGCATTTATGTCACCGAATTTGCGAAAGGCTGGTGCAAAACGAATCGTTGCGCTAACTCACGGCCATGAAGTTTGGTGGGCAAAGTTGCCAATCTTTAATTTAGCTCTGCGACGCATTGGCAATTCAGTAGATGTAATCACTTATCTTGGAGATTTCACGAGACGAGGAATATCTAAAGCGATAGGGCAGAAGGCTGAGTTAATTCAATTGGCTCCCGGAATATCAACCGATTTCTTTACACCTGGCACAAAATCTCAAACGCTTTTGAATAAATATCAGATTCAGGATCGACCAACTCTGGTTTGCGTTGGGCGCCTGGTACATCGCAAGGGTCAGGATAAATTAATCGAAGCAATGCCGGCGATTAGGAGAGCGGTTCCAAACGCACTACTTCTAATTATTGGTACTGGGCCACGTGAAAAATACTTAAGAAATTTGGTTGCCAAATTAAAATTAGATGATGCTGTGAAATTATTAGGACGTATTACTTATGACCAGCTTCCGGAACATATTCGCCTGGGAGATGTATTTGTCGGACCTTCAAGATCACGGTTATTCGGACTTGAAGTTGAGGGGCTTGGCATTGTTTATCTAGAAGCTAGTTCTTGTGGCCTGCCAGTTATTGCTGGAGATTCTGGTGGCGCCCCCGATGCTGTGCAATCTGAAAAAACCGGGTTAATTGTTGATGGAACAGATCCTGCGCAAATTGCCAGCGCATGTATCAAACTCTTAGAGAATCCAGAACTTGCAATTAATTATGGAAAGAATGGCCGCACTTGGGCGCTTTCAGATTGGAACTGGGATTTATGGGGAAGCAAGTTCGCACAAATCTTAAAGGGCTAGAAATTAATTAATTTGGCTTCAACGCCAATTGCAATCGCTTGAGTTCGATTTGCAACTTCAAACTTTCGGTAAATGGCAGCGATATGTGTCTTAACCGTAGCCTGCGTTAGAAAAAGTTCGGTGGCCATCGCTTTGGCCGTTAAACCGCGAGGTAATAGCAAAAGAACTTCTTTCTCGCGCTTAGTCAGCGGTTCAAGAAATTTTGTTACTCGCTTCGTGGCTTCTAAGAAGTATTTGGGAAAATTAAGTAACTCTTTCAAAGCTTCGATTGAACTGTCGGGGAGATCGAATTTTCCTAGTTGCTCATTAATTTCTGAAATTAACTTCCGGATTTCAATTGAGAAAACTAAGGAAGTGCTCTCATCAGTAAGAGGAATATCACTTGCGAGAAGTTCGGATAATGCCATTAGACCCGAACCAAGAGCGCGATATCGTTGCCGCAAATCCGCCGAGCATTGCTCTCTCCCGGCCAGAACATCTATTTGACTAGCTAGTGCTAAGAGTTCGTCATTGATCGTGTCGTGAAGTTCACGAACGGTTTTCACGAAAAGAGCGCTTCGATTTCCCCTGCAAATTCTTGTGCAACAACGTGGCGCTTTACCGACATTTTTGCGGTCAATTGCCCGCCGGCAATTGTGAAGTCACTTGGCAGGATCGAAAACTTACGAATTGATTCTGCGCGACTTACCGCTTTATTGGCTTCATCAATTGCGGTCTGAATAACTGCAATTAAATCTGGATCTTTGGTCAGCGTCGCGATGGTTGCACCATCTTTCTTATTTGCGGCAATCCAGCCCTTTATTGCATCTGGATCAATTGTCACAACGGCCGCGATGAATGGTTTGTTATCTCCAACCACCATGCATTGGCTAACCAATGGATGTGCGCGTACCCGATCTTCAAGAACAGCAGGCGCAACATTCTTTCCGCCCGAGGTAACAATTAATTCCTTCTTGCGTCCTACGATTGCTAAGAATCCTTGATGATCAATAGTTCCAAGATCGCCACTTCTAAAGAAGCCATCTTCGGTAAATACTTCCTTGTTCGCGGCTTCGTTCTGCCAGTAACCGTTCATAATGATGGCGCCCTTAATTAAGACTTCGCCATCTTCGGCAATCTTGATTGTTGTTCCTGGAAGTGGACGACCAACTGAACCGACGCGTTGGGCTGAAGATAAATTAAGTGTTGCACCTGCGGTTGTTTCAGTTAATCCGTAGCCTTCCAAAATATTTACACCAGCACCGCGATAAAAGTGACCAAGCCTTGCACCAAGCGGTGCACCACCAGAAATCGCAGCCTCTACTCGGCCACCCATTCCAGCTCTAATCTTTGAATAAACAAGTTTGTCGAAAACTGCATGCTTTAAAAGTAATCCGATGCTTGTCTTCTTTGAATCTTGAGCCTCGCTATATGCAATTGCAACTTCAGCAGCCTTGCGGAAAATCGCACCTTTGCCTGCTGCATCGGCCTTTGCTTCTGCTCCGTTATAAATCTTTTCAAAAATTCTTGGAACTGCCAGAACGAAAGTCGGTTTGAAAGTTCCTAAATCGGTAGGTAGACGCGTGATGTCGCCGCAATGCGCAAGATGTAATCCTGCAGTAATTGCGCCAACTTCAACCATGCGCCCAAAGACGTGGGCAACTGGAAGGAAGAGGAGAGTAGATCCACCTGGCTTTAGGAATAAATCACTTGCTCCCTGAACCACATTTCCACACTCTGATAAGAAATTTCCATGAGTTAATTGAACGCCCTTTGGCTTACCGGTTGTACCTGATGTGTAAATAAGCGTTGCAAGTGAATCAGGCGTTGGCACATTTCTGCGATTTTCTACATCGCTATCGGAAACGCTTTTTCCTAAGTTTGAAATTTCATCAAGCGCTCCATCGGTAATAGTCCAGAGCGATTTACAAGCAGAGGTAAGTACTGGAGTAACTATTTCACGATGCGCTGGGGTTTCGACAATAATTGCGATTGCACCAGAATCAGAGAGAATCCACTCGACTTGCTCGGAACTTGAAGTTTCGTAAATTGGAACCGACACGGCACCTGCATACCAAATAGCAAAATCTAAAACAGTCCATTCATATCGAGTCTTTGCCATGATGGCTACGCGATCTCCAACACCAATATTCGCCGCGATTAATCCTTTAGCAACTGCGCGAACTTCATCATCAAACTCTTTTGCAGTTACTCCTTGCCAACCTTCACCAAGTGGGCGAGAGAGTGTTATGCGATTAGGTTCATTGCGAGCTCGATCCGCGACCAGATTCGAAAGATTTCCTTTAGTAGCAGGCGGGACGATAGCTGGGACGGTGTATTGATCCATGGGGCGAACGCTATCGCCGAGGAGCGGGTTTTTGGTAGATGTTAAGCCAAGATATTGCGGGTAACCTTTGGGCATGAGCGATATTTCGAAGAATTCCGTAACCATTGAAGCCGCAATTTCAGATGTAGTAGCAGTCCTAAGTGACTTGCCGGCATACCCAAGCTGGTCGACGGCTATCAAGAGTGTAGAAGTTGAGTCTAAAGATGAAGCGGGTCGCGCGACTAAAGCGAAGATTTCAATTGATGCAGGTGTTATGAAGGATCGAGTAATTTTGGATTACGACTGGAGCAAATCTCCAACCGAAATTACTTTCACGCTTGATGATGCCGATCTCTTAACAGAGATGACTGGTGCTTATAAGTTAGTAGACAATGGCGATGACACTACTGATGTCACCTATGAATTAACTGTC
>CANKCX010000017.1 GCA_947480375.1 Actinomycetota bacterium | reverse complement strand
CACCGAGTGAACCGAAGTTAATAGTGGCCTCGGCGCGATCTCCTTCGCCGACAACGGCGACAACGCTTCCCAATCCAAATGTGTCATGTGACACACGGTCGCCAACTTCCAGAACCATCGTCGTAGAAACTTTTCGGCCAGTTGCCCGGGGCGCCGGAGTGAAATGTGAAGTCTTCATGACACTTGCCCGCGATGGTGCAGGTGCATGTTCGTTCCATTCAATTACATCATCTGGAATTTCGGCGAGAAATCTTGAAGCCGGATTGTAAGTAGGTGCGCCCCATGATGTTCGATATTCAGATCTTGAAACATAGAGATTGACTCGGGCACGAGTTAAACCAACATAAGCCAGGCGGCGTTCTTCAGCAATTTCCTCTGGATCACCAAGTGTTCTTGAGTGTGGAAATATTCCTTCTTCCAGTCCGGTTAAAAACACGGTCGGGAATTCCAACCCCTTTGCAGTATGCAGCGTCATTAAAGTGACAACTCCACCATGATCTTCACCATCTGGAATTTGATCTGAATCTGCAACTAGTGAGACGTTCTCAAGAAATCCGAGCAATGAAATTTCTTCGCCCTCTTCAACTTCGCCCTCTTCATATTCAACGGCAACTGAAACTAATTCTTGTAAGTTTTCGACGCGACTTTCATCCTGCAAATCATCACTCTTCTCGAGTTCGTGCAGCAAACCTGATTGTTCTAAAACCGCCTGAGCTATAACAGATGGTCTGGTCTTAGCTTCAACAAGAGTTGCCAGCGAAGTAATCAAGTGAACAAAATCATTGATTGCTGCAATAGAGCGAGTAGGAATGCTTGGAACTTCTACTGCGCGATTTAGCGCGTGCCAAAACGAGATTTCTAAATCTTTAGCAAATAAATCGACAGTATCTAAAGCCCGATCCCCGATTCCACGCTTTGGGGTATTAATAATTCGACGCAGTGAAACTTCATCTTCCGGATTAACTAGAACTCGAAGATACGCTAAAAAGTCTTTAACCTCTTTGCGCTCATAGAATCGCACGCCGCCAACTACTTTGTATGGGATAGCTGATCGAAGAAATACCTCTTCAAATACTCGCGACTGCGCATTGGTCCGATAGAAAATTGCGGTATCGCCAGGTTGGGAAGCGCCTTCGCGTCGCAATCTGCCAATCTCTGAAACTATGTGATCGGCTTCATCATGTTCACTTTCGGCAACATAACCAATAATTTTTGCACCAGCGCCAGATTCAGACCAGAGATTCTTAGCCTTACGCCCCTCGTTATTTGCGATAACTGCATTTGCCGCAGTGAGAATATTTTGCGTAGACCGATAATTTTGTTCCAGCAGAATTGTTTTTGCACTTGGGTAATCTGCTTCAAATTGCAGAATGTTTCGGATATTTGCTCCACGAAATGCATAGATTGATTGATCCGCATCGCCCACGACACATAGTTCGGCTAAGGGAATACCTTCGCCTTCGACTCCTACTAACTCTTTAATCAACATATATTGCGCATGGTTTGTATCTTGATATTCATCGACCAACACATGGCGAAAGCGCGAGCGATATCTCTGACGACTTTCAGGATTTCGTTGCAAAATTTCAACGGTACGACCGATTAGATCATCAAAGTCCATTGCATTCGCGCTGGCTAAGCGCTTTTGATAGTGAGCAAATACTTCTGCAACAACTTCATTGAATTGGTTATCTGCGGATTGCACGAAATCTGCCGGGCCTTGCAGTTCATTCTTTGCCTGCGAAATTAATCCAGCCACCGCCCGTGGTGCATAACGCTTGATATCTAAATTCATATCCTTCATTACTAAAGTAATTAAGCGCAGACTGTCTGAAGAATCATAAATTGTGAATGAATTTGAATAACCAAGTTTTGACGCCTCTTGACGCAAAATCCGAACGCAGGCTGAGTGGAAGGTCGAGACCCAAATAGATTTCGCGCTATCCCCTACTAAATCTGCAACTCGCTCTTTCATTTCTGCGGCAGCTTTATTTGTAAAGGTGATAGCTAAAATTTCGTAAGGTCGAACATTTCGTTCCGCCAGTAAATACGCGATGCGCCTAGTTAATACTCGAGTCTTACCTGATCCAGCTCCAGCAACTACAAGCAATGGTGAACCCTGATGAACAACAGCGGCTTGCTGTTGTGGGTTCAAACCATCAATTAATTGCTCGGAAGACATAGGTCGGAGTCTAACGACTCACATAAAGTGCAAAGTTCTCCTAAGATTGCCCAATGCCTCCACTAGATGATTCCGAAATTGAACGCGTCCTTGTTGTAACAGCGCACCCAGACGACCTTGATTTCGGGGCCGCGGGAACGATTGCACAATGGACCGCAAAGGGAATTGAAGTCTCGTATTGCATCTGCACAAATGGCGATCAAGGCGGCGAAGATCCAGATGTTCCGCGTGAAGATATGCCGAAGATTCGCCAACGCGAACAACGCGATGCTGGAAAAGTTCTTGGTGTTACAAATATTGAATTCCTAAATCACCGAGATGGTTGGTTGGTTCCGACAATTGAATTACGTAAACAGATTGTTCGAGAGATCAGAAAATCCAAACCGCAGCGAATGTTGATTCAAAGCCCAGAGCGAAATTGGGATCGCCTTTTCTCAAGTCACCCCGATCATATGGCTGCTGGTGAATCGGCAATTCAAGCGGTTTATCCCGATGCTAGAAATCCTTTTGCTTTTGAAGATCTATTAAAGGATGAAGGCCTAGAACCTTGGCGCGTACGTGAAGTTTGGGTGATGTCACATCACACCCCTGATCACTTCGTTGATGTAACCGAAACCTTCGATAAGAAATTAGCTGCGCTGCATGCCCATGTTAGCCAGACTGCTCATAATCCAAACTTGGAAACAATGATTCGCGAGTGGGGCGAGCGAAATGCGAAGTTAAATGGTTTAGCAGATGGCAGAGTCGCTGAGATATTTAGAATTGTTTCAAGCGATTAATTAACGAGAACTTGCTTTTTCAATCGTGATTGGTTGATTTGGAAGTCCGCCACCAGCAGGATTCGAATTATCAGAACCAAGAGCTGCAACAGCTTTCACAATATCTAAACCTTTAATTACTCTGCCCCAAAGTGTGTAATTAGGACCAAGACGTGAGTTGTCATCGTAAACAATAAAGAATTGGCTGCCATTTGTATTTGGGCCTGAGTTTGCCATTGCTACTGAACCCGCAGGATAAATGTTTCCGGTCCCGGTAGGAAGATTTTCATCTGGCACTTGCCATGCTGGTCCACCAGATCCTGATGCAGTTGGATCACCACATTGCAGAACAAAGATTCCTTGAGTGGTAACTCTGTGACACGGTGAATTATCGAAGTAACCCTTATTGGCTAGATAAGTCATTGAAATAACAGTTAGCGGTGCATTTACACCATCTGCATCAATCTGAATTTCGCCACAATTTGTTTTAAAAGTAATTATTTTATTTACATGTGGTCTCTTAATTGAAGGAACCGCTAATCGCAATGGGCTGTGGCCAACTGCTTTTGTATCTTTACAAAGTGCAAGGGTTGAAGAAATTTGGCTTGCTTTCTTCGTCTTCTTATTTTTATCGCCAGCGTTTGCAGGAGCAGCAACTAGAACAGAGGCGATCAAGGTTGCAACAATCGCAACTGATGACAAACGCTTCATGTTAATTACTCCCACTCAATTGTTCCTGGCGGTTTTGACGTTACATCTAAAACCACTCGGTTGACTTCTCGAACTTCATTTGTAATTCGAGTTGAAATCTTCTCCAATACTTCGTACGGGACTCGACTCCAATCTGCAGTCATTGCATCCTCTGATGAAACCGGGCGAAGAACAATTGGATGGCCGTAAGTTCTGCCATCGCCCTGCACTCCGACGCTTCTTACATCAGCTAATAAAACAACTGGACATTGCCAAATTATCCGATCTAAATTGGCGATGCGCAATTCAATTCGTGCAATCGCATCAGCTTTTCGCAATATTCTAAGGTTATTCTCAGTTACTTCGCCAACTATTCGAATTGCAAGACCTGGTCCAGGAAAAGGTTGGCGCCAAATTATTTCTTCCGGTAGCCCCATTGAAAGACCCGCATAACGAACTTCGTCTTTAAAAAGTGTGCGAAGTGGTTCGATTAATTTAAATTGCAAATCATCTGGAAGTCCGCCAACGTTGTGATGTGATTTAATATTTGCAGTTCCAGTGCCGCCGCCAGATTCAACAACATCTGGATAAAGCGTTCCTTGTACTAAGAAATCAATTGGTTCGGTCGCTGAAATTTCGCGGGCTGCTGCTTCAAATACTCGAATGAATTCGGTGCCAATAATTTTTCGTTTTGTTTCTGGATCTGTTACACCCGCAAGTACCGCTAAGAAACGGGCTTTAGCATCTACAACTTTTAAAGTTACGCCGGTAGAAGCTACAAAATCGCGCTCTACTTGTTCAGCTTCACCCTCGCGAAGTAATCCATGATCTACGAAGACACAGGTTAATTGTGAACCAACAGCTTTCTGGACAATTGCTGCAGCAACTGCAGAATCCACGCCCCCCGATAGGCCACAGAGAACGCGACCATTGCCGACAAGTGCCTTAACTTTTTCGACTTCGGTACTAACAATATTTTCGGAGTTCCAAGTTGGTTTGCAACCAACAACATCAATCAACCAACGGCGCAGAATCTCTTGGCCATTTTCAGAGTGTAAAACTTCGGGATGAAATTGAACTCCCGCAAACTTTGCATCTTGATTTTCAAAGGCAACAATCGGAGTATCTGCAGTCTTGGCTGTAGAACTAAATCCGGCAGGCGCAGTTGTCACACTGTCTCCGTGGCTCATCCAAACACTAAATTCATTTGGCAAACCTTTTAGTAATTTCGAATCACCATTTAAATTAAGTACAGTGCGGCCAAATTCTGATTTGCCAGTCTGTGTAACAACGCCACCCAAAGCAGATGCCATGACTTGGAAGCCATAACAAATTCCGAAGATTGGGATTCCAGCTTCAAATATTTTGGCATCTAACGTCGGCGCCCCAGCTTCATAAACACTTGAAGGTCCGCCAGATAAAATAATTGCAACTGGCTTCTTCTCGAGCATCTTTGCAATTGGCATTGATGAGGGAACGATTTCAGAATAAACCTGTGCTTGGCGAACTCGACGTGCGATCAACTGGGCATATTGCGCCCCAAAATCAACTACTAAAACTACCTCTTGGTTGTTTGTATTAGACACGATCGATTACAACTTCAACGCGCTGGAACTCTTTTAGATCTGAGTAGCCAGATGTAGCCATCGCACGTCGTAGTGCACCGAATAAATTCATACTTCCATCTGCAAGATGTGAAGGACCAAGAAGAATTTCTTCCAATGTTCCAACGGTGCCAACAGCAACTCTGTCGCCACGTGGAAGTTCAAGGTGGTGCGCTTCAGAACCCCAGTGCCAACCTTTGCCCGGTGATTCAACAGCTTTTGCGAGTGGTGAACCCATCATTACTGCATCAGCGCCGCAAGCAATTGCTTTAGCAATATCTCCGGATTTACCAACGGAACCATCTGCAATAACGTGAACAAAACGTCCGCCAGATTCATCCATGTAATCGCGACGTGCAGATGCAACTTCAGCTACTGCTGATGCCATTGGAACTGCAATACCAAGAACTGAACGAGTTGTGTGCGCTGCTCCGCCACCGAAACCAACAAGAACACCAGCTGCACCTGCGCGCATCAAGTGAAGAGCACCAGTACCAGTTGCGCAACCGCCAACGATTACTGGAACATCTAATTCATAAATAAATTTCTTTAGGTTTAGCGGTGCATTTGCTGATGCAACGTGTTCAGCACTAACCGTTGTTCCGCGAATTACAAAGATATCTACGCCGGCATCGATTACAGCCTTTGCATGTTCTGCGGTGCGTTGTGGTGAAAGCGCAGCAGCGACAGTTACACCGGCTGCTCTGATCTGAGCGATGCGCTCTTTAATAAGTTCGGGGCGAATTGGGAGTGAATAAAGTTCTTGCATTCTGCGAATCGCTTTATCCTGCGGCATTGATGCAATTTCACCAAGTGGAATTCTTGGATCATCATGTCGGGTCCAAAGTCCTTCAAGATTTAGAACACCAAGACCGCCAAGCTTTCCAATAGCGATTGCAGTTTCAGGTGAAACTACTGAATCCATTGGCGCGGCCATCATTGGAAGGGAAAACTTATAAGCATCAATCTGCCAATTAATTGAAACATCTTCTGGATCGCGAGTACGGCGACTTGGCACGATCGCGATGTCATCGAATGAATAACCTACGCGGGCCCGCTTTCCTGGTCCAATTTCAATTTCGTTCATGGCTACTTTCCTTTTCCGGTGTAGTTCGGGGCATCTGCAACATGCAAAACATCATGTGGATGGCTCTCTTGTAGGCCTGCTGAAGTAATTTGAATTAACTGCCCGTTCTGTTGCAAATCTGCAATTGTTGGAGAACCCGCATAACCCATTCCAGAACGCAGCCCACCAACAAGTTGATGCACCATTTCCGCAACTGGACCGCGGTATGCAACTTTTCCTTCAATTCCTTCAGGAACTAATTTATCTTCAGCTAAAACATCGTCCTGCATGTAACGATCTTTCGAATAAGATTTTTTATCACCGCGTGATTGCATAGCGCCGAGTGAGCCCATTCCGCGATATGCCTTGTATTTCTTGCCTGCGACTTCAACTAATTCGCCAGGAGATTCATCGCATCCGGCAAGAAGTGAACCAAGCATTACCGAATCTGCACCAGCAACAATTGCTTTTGCAATATCACCTGAATATTGCAATCCCCCATCAGCGATAAGTGGGATATCGGCTTTCACACAAGCTTTGTGCGCTTCCATGATTGCAGTTATTTGTGGAACTCCGACACCAGCAACAACTCGCGTTGTACAGATTGATCCTGGACCGACTCCAACTTTTACCGCATCTGCACCGGCATTAATTAAAGCTTGGGCACCTGCACGGGTTGCAACATTGCCGCCGATTATTTGAATATCTGGGAATGCGCTTTTGATCCGCGCAATCGCATCGAGCACAGCACGGTGATGTCCATGAGCGGTGTCAACTACAACAACATCTACTCCGGCTTCGATTAAAGCTGTTGCGCGAGCAAAACCATCATCGCCAACTCCAACTGCTGCGCCAACTATTCCGTGGGCTTTTACTTCTTTTACATTCTTTACTTGCTCTTCAATTGGCAAATTTCTATGAATGATTCCGATGCCACCAGCTTTAGCCATTGCAATAGCCATTGGTGCTTCAGTAACGGTATCCATCGCTGATGAAACTAATGGAATTGCCAGTGAAATCTTTCGGGTTAATCTGGTCTTTGTATCAACTTCGCTTGGGACTACATCAGATGCATCTGGAAGTAGAAGGACGTCGTCGTATGTGAGTCCGAGCATTGCGACTTTATCGCGAGCGCCTTCAAGCATTGGGCAAGTCTAGTCAGTGAAATAAGGGCTTAATGACGCTGCCAATTGCGTAATTACAGCGCCAGCGCCTGAATGATTTGCTCACGGGCATCGCTTAAGCCCTCGGTAAATATCACTTTGCTATGGGCGCTACCTTTTGCGCTCTTCCATCCCGGGCCACCCAATAGAACACGGGGCGCCGGCCTAATAGTTGGCAACGCCTTCACATATCCATGATCAGCATTTTCACTCAACTGGGCCCAGAGAAAAATAGCTGGTGGCGCTGATTTAATAATGACTTGATTTAGAGCTACTTGCGGGGTTCGAGCGCCAAGAAAAATACATTCAATTTTGGCTTCAGCAAGGACGGCGGCTAAAGCTGTTAGAGCAAGTGAATGCATCTCGTTTTCGACGCAGGCCAAAAGAACTGGTCTGGAATTTTTTGGCTTGGAGATGCTGCCCGAATTCTCACTCAAGATCTTGCGCAGGACTTCACTGACTAAATGTTCTACTTCGATTCCAGTTCCGGTTCGGACCCAATCTTCACCAATTTGGACAAGCAAAGGTGCAATAACTTCAAGCCAGGTACTTTCAACTCCCGAATCTGCAATAGCTTTTCGAAGTAGTTTTTCAATCTTTACCTGATCAAATTTGATTGCAGATTTATAGAGCATTGAAACCAGATCGCTCTGGTCTTCAGATTTCCGGCAGACCTTCTCGACTTCGGATGTACCGCCCTTTAAATTTAGCTTCAGCGCCTTTTCAGCTGCCTCTTTCGCTGAAACTCCTGCAACCACTAATCGGGCCATTGCGGTTAAGCGTGCTAAGTCATTTGCGGAATATCTACGGTGTGTACCGACGTTGTGCTTACTAGGACCAATTCCATATCTACGGTCCCAGGTTCGAAGCGTCGCAGGTGCCACGCCAAGCCTTCTGGCTACGGCGGCTACGGTGAGCGCATCATCAACCTCTAGCGCCGCAACTCTGCTGGACATGCGGCAATTCTCTCGGGTAGCCCGCAGGGGCGCCACTCGAAACGCTTCAAAACTGGGTCAATTTGGATCAAGTGTTGCGAAATACTTGAACAACTTATGGCGCGGTTGTAGTATCAGGCCAGTTGAAGAACGAAGGGAAAAGCTCGATATGACTAACCAAATTTTGCCCCGCCCCATTGCATCTGATTGGGAATGGCAAGAATCTGCTGCCTGTCGCGAGCTTCCAACTGAGATGTTCTTCTATACCGATGGAGAGCGCGGACCTCGTCGTAAGAATCGCGAGAATGCAGCTAAAGCTGTTTGTGCATCATGTCCGGTAATCCAAGCTTGTCGCAAGCAGGCTCTTGAATTAGCAGAGCCATATGGAATTTGGGGCGGACTTACCGAAGAAGATCGCTTAGCAATTTTGAATCGTAATCAAAAAGTTAGTGCCGACTCTTTTTCTACCGCTTCTTAAATTAAACGCGAGTTAGATTCCAGGCGCGAACTCCGCCAACGATCCCTGCCGCATTCGGCACAATAACTACATCATCGCCAATAAGTTCTAAAACATCTGGGCGAATTCGACGCGCATTTCCGCCACCTAAGTAAAGTCGATCCCAATGAAATACTGGGCGCAAATCTGTAACCATCGCGCGAATTCGGCGTGACCAGAATGAATCACCAAGTCGGCGACGTTCGTGTTCGCCAATCCATTCGTCATAAATAGTAGAACGACGAATTGGTGCATGCGAAAGTTCAATATGAGGAGCTAACTTTCCACCATCAAATACTGCGCAACCGAGCCCAGTACCTAGTGTTAAAACTACTTCAAAGCCCGAACCCGCAACTACGCCGGCGCCGTGTACTTCAGCATCATTTAACATCAAGGTTGGAAGGTTAAAACTTTCTTGAACCAAGCTTCTAAAATCTAAACCTTTCCAGGCATAGAAGAGCTCTGGATCAACTTTGGTTCGTGGGCCTTTTACATTTATGTAATGCGGGGTATGAACAACAACACCGTGGCGAACCATTCCGGGAAACCCAACAGTTATGCGATCTGCCTTAGGAAGTTTTGCTGCAATATCTTTAAACACACCAATCAAACCAGCAGGAGTCAGCGGGTATGGAGTTGGGACTGCAACAGCCGGTGCATGCATCGTGCCATCTTCATCAAGCACCGAAGCTTTAATACTAAGTCCGCCGCAATCAATGCTTAGCGTCATGGTTGGGGAATTTGCCATGTGCTAATTAAACCAATAAAAAAGGCCCCACACTAATAAAAGTTGTGGGGCCTAATTATTAAGCGTTAATTAGTGAGAATGTCCGCCTGGTCCATGGCTGTGGCCATGTCCATTTGATTCTTCCTTCTTCTCTTCTGGAGTCTCGAATACAAGAGCTTCAGTTGTAATGAACATCGCTGCGATTGAAGCCGCATTTGCAAGAGCAGAGCGAGTTACTTTAACTGGATCGATTACGCCAACCTTTACTAGGTCTTCGTAAACTTCGGTTCCAGCGTTGAAGCCTTCATTCGCTTTCATTGTGCGAACCTTTGCAACAACTACATAACCTTCGTGGCCAGCATTTTCTGCAATCCAACGAAGTGGCTCATCGCAAGCCTTACGAACTAGACGAACACCAACTGCTTTGTCGCCTTCGAGTCCAAGATCTTTATCAAGAGCAGATGCAGCGTGCACGAGTGCGGCGCCACCACCAACAACGATTCCTTCTTCGACTGCTGCACGAGTTGCAGAGATAGCATCTTCTAGACGGTGCTTCTTCTCTTTCAATTCAACTTCAGTATGTGCTCCAACTTTGATAACGCAGACGCCACCAGCAAGTTTTGCAACACGCTCTTGTAGCTTCTCGCGATCCCAATCAGAGTCTGTGCTCTCAAGTTCATTGCGAATTTCTTGAACGCGAGCTGCAACTTGTGCCTTATCTCCCGCACCATCAACGATGGTTGTGTTGTCCTTTGTTATTACAACACGGCGAGCGCGACCAAGTAGATCAACTGTTACTTGTTCTAGCTTCAGACCAACTTCGGCTGTAATTACTTGACCACCTGTAAGGATTGCGATGTCTTGCAACATTGCCTTACGACGATCACCAAAGCCTGGTGCCTTAACTGCTGCAGAAGTAAATGTTCCGCGCATGCGGTTTACAACGAGAGTTGAAAGCGCTTCGCCTTCAACATCTTCAGCAATAATT
>CANKCX010000016.1 GCA_947480375.1 Actinomycetota bacterium | reverse complement strand
GTCCAGCACCACCGAAGAGAATTGATGCAACTGGAAGGAGTGCAATCAGCGAAGTATTGAATGAACGAACCAAGGTCTGATTGACTGCAAGGTTTGCTGCTGCAGAGTATGTAACTTTGCCGGTGCTGGTAATCGATTTAGTATTTTCACGTACCTTATCGAAAACGACGACAGTGTCATAAAGTGAATATCCAAGAATAGTTAAGAAACCAATTACCGTCGCTGGCGTAACATCGAAACCAACAAGCGCATAAATTCCAACAGTGATGAATACGTCGTGGATTACCGCGATGATTGCGGCAATAGCCATTTTGGATTCGAAAGCTATCGTTAAGAAGAGCATTACAACCAAGATAAAACCAATTAAGCCGTACAGCGCCTTCTTTGTGATTTCCTTACCCCATGAAGGCCCAATGATTTGAGTATCAATATCATTCACATTCACGTTAAAAGTTTGTGCAAGCGATGCTTTAACTGTTTCAAATGAATCAAGAGCACCTGTCTGAATGCGTAGCCGGTCGTTTCCAACCTTTTGTACAACGCTCTCACCGGTAACACCAGCTTTAGCGATGGCCGCGCGTCCTTCTTCTACAGTTGTTCCAGCTTTTGTAATAGAAAATTCAGATCCACCCTTGAATTCAATACCAAGATGTAGACCTTGAGTACCGAGGACCACTGCAGAAACAATTATTAGTAGGCCAGAAAATGCGTACCAGCGACGACGCTTGCCGATGAAATCGATAGAAGTTTCGCCACGGTATAGCCGACCGCCGATGCCTGAAAGTGAACTCATGTGATTAACCCTTCGCCTTCTCTGTGCCATCGCTCTTAACAACAACACCTAAACTTTTAGCCGAGAATCCTGAAAGTTTGCTTCCGTTCGCAAAGAAAGAAGTTCGGGCTAGAAGCGCAACTAAAGGATGTGTGAATACGAAAACCACTACTAGGTCGATAATTGTTGTTAAACCCAAAGTGAAGGCGAACCCACGAACCCCACCAACAGCAAAGAAGTAGAGCAAAACCGCGGCAATTAATGAAACTGTATCGGCAACGATAATTGTGTGACGAGCCTTCACCCAACCGGTTTCAACCGCTGAACGAAGTGAACGACCCTCACGAACTTCATCACGGAGACGTTCGAAGAAAACAACGAATGAGTCGGCAGTAATACCTACTGCGACAATTGCGCCTGCGATACCCGCGAGCGTCAAGGTGAAACCAATCCACTCGCCGAGTAATAAGAATGAAAGATAGGCAATTGCTGACGCAACCAAAAGTGAAAGAACGGTCACAATTCCTAAGCCCTTGTAATACATAAATGAATATAGGAATACGAGTAAAAACCCGAGTAATCCTGCAAGCAAACCAGCGTGAAGTTGGTCAGCGCCGAGTGTTGGTGAAACTTGAAGAACTTCGCCCTGATCAAATGCGAGAGGAAGAGCTCCGTATTTCAAAACATTAGCTAGGTTCGAAGCTTCTTCTTGCCCAAAACTTCCAGTGATCTGAGCACTGCCACCATTGATCGCTTCATTAATGCGAGGCGCTGAAACAACGAGACCATCGAGCACGATTGCAACTTGATTCTGTGGAGAAGCAAGTCCTGTAACTGATGTTGTAAGTGCACCAAACTTAGAAGTTCCTTCACCGTTAAATGAAAGCATTACGTACCAACCAGCGGCTCCTTGCTGATCTATCGCAGCGCTAGCCTTTGAAACCATGCTTCCAACAACTTGTGCTGGCGCCAAAATGTATTTTTGAGTTCCACCACGATCACATGCAACGACAGCTACATCCGGAGATTCTGTCGACCCGCCTTGCAAGTTTGTGCGATTCGTACAATCAAGTGCAACATATTTAGCACTTAAATCTGCAGTGACACCGCTTGGTAGTGTTGCGGTTTTTGTATCACCAGAAACAGAAGTTGCATTTGGTGCGCCTTCTACCAATACTTGACGAAAACGTAGTTCTGCGGTTTGTCCAACTAATTGAACAATCTTCTCGCCGGTTTGACCAGGAACTGAAATCACAATCTGTCGATTGGTGCCTGAACCTTGTGCAGCAACTTCACTCTCTGCAACACCAAGTGAGTTAACACGCTGTCTAATAATTGCTACGGCTTGATCGATAGCTTCGGTTGTTACCTTCGTACCCTCGCTTGCACGTGGCGTCAGAGTGACGCTGGTACCACCACGTAGATCGAGTCCTAATTTAACTTTTGTCGCGCCTTGAATTACGGCAACGGCGCTAAAAGCAATTAGAGCAACGGCAAGGATTGCAATCGACTTGGCCGATTTGGCAGAAGTCTTCGCAGCCTTCGGGCTTTGAGAATTATTAATGGCAGACATAGAGCGTAAGTCTAGGCATCAGAGGCTGGTGTGTCGAAAAAGCCCAACTGGCTGGTCGAGGTAATCGGAGCGCTCATGCCCAGATGCTCAAATCCCGCAGGTGTAGCAATGCGTCCCCGAGGAGTTCGGGAGATAAAGCCCATTCGAACCAGGAATGGTTCCGCTAAAGATTCGATTGTTTCAGCTTCTTCCCCGATTGCCATTGCCAGCGTCGAAATTCCCACTGGGCCACCATTAAAGCGTTTTACTAGCGCCTCTAAAACTCCAAGGTCAAGGCGATCCAATCCGATTGCATCGACTTCATACATTTCTAGCGCGGCTTTCGCTTCAGTAACTCCAATATTTCCATCTGAATGAACTTGTGCATAATCACGAACTCGTCGCAATAAACGATTGGCGACTCGAGGAGTTCCCCGAGATCTAGAGCCGAGCTCTGCAATAGCTGGCTCATCAATTTTAATTCCCATTAAGTTCGCGCTTCGCTTAACAATTATCGAGAGTTCGCTATCTTCATAAAAATCTAATTGCGCAGTAAAACCGAAGCGATCGCGCAACGGACTTGGCAAGAGACCAGCCCGAGTAGTCGCACCTACAAGTGTGAAGTGTGGAAGTTCTAACGGAATTGCTGTTGCACCTGCGCCTTTGCCAACAATTACATCGACTCTAAAATCTTCCATCGCTAAATAGAGAAGTTCCTCGGCTGGTCGTGACATGCGGTGAATTTCATCCAAGAAGAGAATTTCACCTTCGACGAGTGAGGAAAGTATTGAAGCTAAATCCCCCGCATGTTGAATTGCAGGGCCGCTTGTTATGCGAATCGGTGCGTTCATTTCCGATGCGATGATCATTGCCAAGGTAGTTTTTCCCAGTCCCGGCGGGCCAGAAAGCAATACGTGATCTGCCGGAGAGTTTCTATTTCGAGCAGCGGCTAAAAGTAAATCAAGTTGGTTTGCAACCCGCTTCTGCCCAACAAACTCCTTAAGGGTTTTAGGACGCAATGCTAATTCTTGTGAACGTTCCAAATCATCTGCGCCTGAATCAATTACGCGATTATCTTCGCTCATGGTTAACCCCGACCGCGATTCTGTAACGCCATTTTCAATAGTTGAGAAATATCAGTCTCGTCTACCTTAGATCCAAGTTCACTTGCCACGCTATCGATTGTCGCTTCGGAATCGCGCGCCGTGAATCCAAGACCGATAAGTGCGCTGTGCAATTGCGTGCGCCAGTGGGTCTTCGAACTTTTTGCAGAACGACTCGTGAAAGCCAAATCTGAAACCTTCTCTTTAAGTTCTAGCACAGCGCGTTGTGCGCCCTTTTTGCCTAAGCCAGGAATGCGTTCTAGCGCAGCAGAATTCTCACTTGAAATAGCTGCTGCGATTTCTTCTGGCTCGTAGATGGAGAGCGCCGATTGTGCAACCTTCGGTCCAATTCCACTTACAGTTTGAAGTAATTCAAAAAAATCTCGAGAACTGGCTCTATCGAAACCAAAGAGGGTCAACGAATCTTCGCGAACAACTAAAGTTGTAAAAACTTCGGTATGTGTTCCAACGGTTAGACCTGCAGCGAATCTAGCTGGTAAGAAAACGGATAGCCCAACACCGCCAACTTCAATAACCGCTGAGTTCAGAGTTGTAGCCTTAACAACTCCGGAAATACTCGCAATCATTTCAACTTCGCTCTCTTTAGACGCGCCTTCTCTTTAGCAAGAGCTTGCGCTATTCGTGCGTCACCTGAACCTCGCCAATGATGGCAGATGGCAAGGGCCAACGCGTCGGTACTATCAACGGGTTTCGGAATTTCTTTTAGCGAAAGCAATTTTTGAACCATGAGCGCTACTTGTTTCTTATCCGCCCGCCCCGATCCAGTTACCGCCGCCTTGACCTCCGTTGGAGTATGCATTGCAACCGGGATTCCCAATCTTGCAGCGATCAGAAGTGCAACACCAGCCGCTTGTCCAGTAGCCATTGCGGTTCGAATATTTAACTGCGAAAAAACTCTCTCAACTGCAATAACGTCTGGTTTAAATTCGTTAATCCAAGATATTAGTTCAGTTTCTAGGGCAAGCAGGCGCTGCGATAGTTCAAGATCACTTGGTGTTTGAATTACGCCGACACCGACCATAACTAATTTCTGGGCGGTTCCGTTCTCAACAATTCCGAGGCCGCATCTTGTTAAACCTGGATCGACCCCAAGAACGCGCATTTTAAAGTGACGCCATGACCTCATCTGAGACATCGAAGTTGCCGAAGACATTCTGTACGTCATCAAGCTCTTCAATGGCATCAATAAGTGCAAATACTTTGGTTGCGCCTTCGGCATCTAGTGGTACTGAAACAGATGGCAGAAATGAGGTATCTGCAGATTCGTAATCAATTCCCGCTGTTTGCAGCGCGGTACGAACCGCAACTAAATCACTTGGTTCACTTACGATTTCAAATGATTCGCCTAAGTCGTTAACTTCTTCTGCGCCAGCATCCAATACGTGTTCCAAGATTGAATCTTCAGTAACGCCATCAACTTTGGAAACGATTACTACGCCTTTACGATTGAACATATATGAAACTGAACCTGGATCAGCCATTGATCCTCCGTTGCGAGTTACTGCAACTCTAACTTCACCAGCCGCACGGTTGCGATTATCAGATAAACATTCAATTAGAAGTGCTACCCCATTTGGGCCATAACCCTCATACATAATGGTTTGCCAATCAGCGCCTCCCGATTCGAGACCAGCGCCACGTTTAACTGCACGTTCAATATTGTCGGCAGGCATTGAACTCTTCTTTGCTTTAGCAATTGCATCGAAAAGAGTTGGATTTCCAGAAATATCCGCGCCACCACTTCGCGCCGCAACTTCAATTCCTTTAATTAACTTGGCAAAATTCTTGGCACGGCGTGAATCAATTACCGCTTTCTTATGCTTTGTGGTTGCCCATTTGGAATGGCCTGACACGGTAAAACCCCCTATGAATCAATTCCCGTAGTTTATCTTGAATTATTTTTTACAAAGCTCTTCTAAGAAGTATCTATGAACCCGGTTATCCCCCGTTAGTTCGGGGTGGAACGAAGTAGCCAACACCCGGCCCTGTGAAACTGCGACTGGATGGCTGACTCCTGCCACTTGCATGGAGGCGAGAATTTCAACGCCTGGAGCGCTTGATTCAACCCAAGGCGCACGAATAAAAACACCACGCAGCGGAGCGCCTGAGATTCCTTTGAACTCTAAATCAACTTCGAAGGATTCTGTTTGTCGTCCAAAAGCATTTCTGCGGACTTGCATATCAATTCCACCAAAAGTTTCTTGTCCGGAAGCAGGATCAAGAATTGATTTGGCTACAAGAATCATTCCGGCACAGGACCCATATGTCGGCATGCCATCTGCAATGCGCTTGGTTATTAGATCAAAAAGTCCAAAGGATTTTGCTAATTTACTTATTGTTGTTGATTCGCCGCCAGGAATAATCAGCGCATCAATCTTTGAAATCTCTTCCGCGCTCTTAACTAATTCTCCGGTAACTCCACATTCGCCCAAGGCGAAAAGGTGTTCCCTAAAATCTCCTTGGAGAGCAAGTACTCCAACTTTCATATTGCCCGGAACTACCAGCCCCGCTCTGCCAATCGATGAGGTACTGGAATATCAGCAACGTTGATGCCGACCATAGCTTCACCAAGTCCGCGTGATGCATCCGCAACAATCTTGGCATCGGTGTAATAAGTAGTTGCCTTCACACAGGCAGCAGCACGCTTAGCAGCATCGCCTGATTTGAAAATCCCTGAACCAATAAATAATCCATCCGCACCAAGTTGCATCATCATCGAAGCATCGGCTGGTGTTGCAATTCCACCTGCAGTGAAAAGAACAACCGGAAGTTTTCCAGTCTCAGCAACTTCTTTTACCAACGCGTATGGCGCTTGTAATTCCTTCGCAGCAACATAAAGTTCATCTTCGCGCAGTGAGGTTAGACGACGAATTTCGCCACCTATTTTGCGCATGTGAGTTGTTGCATTTGAAACATCTCCCGTGCCCGCTTCGCCCTTTGAGCGAATCATCGCTGCGCCTTCACTGATGCGTCGAAGTGCTTCACCAAGATTTGTTGCTCCGCATACGAATGGAATTGTGAAGTTCCACTTATCGATGTGGTGTTCGTAATCTGCCGGAGTCAGAACTTCTGATTCATCAATGTAATCAACGTTTAAAGTTTGCAGGATTTGTGCTTCCGCAAAATGACCAATTCGAACTTTTGCCATAACTGGAATTGATACTGCAGCTTGGATTTTTTCAATCATGTCGGGATCAGACATTCTAGAAACGCCACCTTGGGCGCGAATATCTGCGGGTACGCGCTCTAGCGCCATTACTGCTACTGCGCCAGCATCTTCTGCAATCTTTGCTTGTTCAACATTTACAACGTCCATGATGACGCCGCCCTTTAGCATCTCAGCCATGCCGCGCTTAACTCTTGCGCCGCCTACTTGTGGTTCATTTGCTTTGGACATCATCTGCTCCTGTTGTTATTCAATTTACAAAAACCGGACTTTTTCAATAGCCGGAGTCTACTTTGACTTTGACGGGCTCGCACTCGCAGCCGGAGCTGGGTAGGTGAAAAGAGGTTCGTTATCGGTCAGTGCGATCCACACTTGGCCATCAGCAAAATTGGCAACTTCCCCGTTCGCCAGGGTCCAGATAGTTCCGACTTCGGCGCTTGGTCTTTGCCAATTAATCGCAACAACTTTGCCATCTCGAAGCAAATATCCGCTACCACTTCCCACGGTATTGCTTAGGGGCGTAATGCCACCAACTTTGTCATGATAAATCGAATTAGTTATTGCAACTTTTTGGATTACAAAATTGGGTGAACCTAGTTGTTTCCCATCGGAATCTAGATTCGGTTTTCCGTTATAAGTAAGCAGCCATCTTTTCTCGGTTTTTGACCAAGCAATTTCATATTTTGATGCAGGCCATTTCACCGAAGCGGATGTGATTTTTTTAGCAGTCTCTGCCATTTTCCCGAATTGCCAGCCGACAGAACGAACTGTGTCAATTGATTTTCCTTCAGTTTCAATTGTTTTTTTCAAGAGCGCATTAGCGTCGAGCATCATATTTGTCGGTGAAAACCGATTTGAATCAGTTTGATAGATCGAAGGTGGATTTATTTCCGCAGACATGTTTACAAGATTCGCAGCACTTAAAACTGGGCGCATCTTTGATTGCGCACCGCTATATGCGAAGCCCACTTTTCCGTATTGTGCAAGAATTTCAATATCGCTTATACGCGCCGAGCGAACTGGTCCGATAAGTGCAGGAACCTTATTCGTGAAGATAGCCGCAATTCTTGTTAAGCCGCCCTCAACTTGTTCGATGTAAACAACATCTGCGCTTGCGAGTCCCACCTGCGGATGCGCCGGCACGGTGTCATCAATTTTTACAGCAAGTACTGGACCATTCTTTCCAGGCAGGTTCGTTAGAACATTCCGCTCAACGCTTTTGCCCGTGACCTTCTTTACGATATTGCTGGGACTGGCGCAAGAACTCAGAACTATGAGTATAGAAAGTGCAGCAAGGAACTTCTTCATAATATGTCATCCTCAAATGAGTAACGCATCGGTAATGGTGCATGCCCCGCCAATTTAAAAATCTTGAATAATGATTTAGATCGAAGATGATGAGCGCTCTGAACAGCCTCTGTGTGAATGGTGATTCCTACTGCAATTTTTTCAGTGATTGCGGAGAGAGCAATTAGCAATTCACCTTCGATGCCACTGGGTAGTGAAACTTCATCAGCAAGAATTAGCTTCAGGCTTTGAGAGAGCGCAATCTCTGCATCGCTTCGTTCAACAATATTAGCTTCACGCGCTTGGTAAGCCGCCGCCGTTAAAACCAAACTCGTCGCAGCATCAACCGCCTTTGAATGAGCGATCTCTAGCGCAATTGCAGCACGACGTTGAAGTAGAGCATCTAGATGAGCCCAAGACGTTTCCACGCGGTGGTGCAGCGCGTCGAGTCTGGAAGCAAGAAACGATAAGTACCAACCACCGAGAACAAGTAAGAATACGATCGCAACAATAGATTTAATCATTGGAACGTAATCTATTCCAGAATCTATTTTCTGAGGCAAGACTCACCTTGGAATTTCCAACGAGAGCCATTTCATACACAGATAAAATTTGATCTCCTACGCAATCCCAGTCAAAGATTTTTGCTTTTTCGAATCCAGCCATAGCGATTGCATTGCGAGCATCTTCATTACCCAATAGATGTAAAACTGCAGATGCTAGGGCTCCCGAACTTTGCGAGGTAAAAAGCTCGCCAGATTTTCCATCATCTAATAGTTTGGCAAATGCTGGCAAGTTGCTAGCAACAATTGGTGTGCGCGCAGCCATTGCTTCGGCAAGAATTATTCCAAAGGACTCGCCTCCGGTATTGGGCGCTATGTAAAGTGAAATTGATTTAAAGAATTGCGCCTTCTCTAATTCTGAAATTCTTCCGAGAAACGTAATTCGTTCGCGCAATTGTGCAGGAACTTCCTTCTTAAAATCTTCCGAATCTCCTGGTCCTGCAACAAGCACTCGTAAGTTGGGAATCTTTTCAACTATTTGCGGGATCGCCCCGAGAAGGACGCTTAAGCCTTTTCTAGGTTCATCAAATCTTCCAATGAAACCGATTGTGTTTGGTAGCGCCCATTCGATGCGAGGACCAATGCCTTCAAACTTTGACGTGTTAATACCATTCGGAATAACAACCGCTTCCGTGTTGAATCGATCTTTTAAAGTTTCACGTGCGATCTCACTAACGGCAATCTTTGCTGTAATACGTTCAATGAGTGGATCAAGCATGGTGCCGATCGCATTCGCAATTTTTTGTGAGTTTGTTGCAGCATGGAAGGTTGCAACCATCGGCCCATCCCCTGCCCAACCAGCAAGAAGTGAAAGTGATGGAATCGCTGGTTCATGCAAATGCAGTACATCAAAATCGCCACTTGCTATCCATTGCTTAACTCGCGAAGATGCAATTGGTCCGAAGATAACTTTCGCTATTGCTCCGTTATACGGAATCGAAATTGGGCGACCAGCAGAAACAACCCAAGGTTCAATGTTTCCATCTTCATTTGTTACCGGGGCTAATACCGAAACGCTGTGACCTTTTGCAATCAACCATTCCGCTAGTTCCTTTATGTGAATCTGCACGCCACCAGGGGTATCCCATCCATAAGGACAAACCAATCCGATTTTCAAACTACGCATCGGCGTCAACCCAAATTCGCTGCAGCATGTGCCAATCAACTGTGTGATCAAAGATCTGCTTTTCGAAACGATTCGCAACAATTTGTGTCATCGCCAAAGCTTTCTCGCTTACGGTCCCATCGGCGGGAACTTCAACCGGTCCTTCAAAAATAATACGAATTCCAGTGCGCTCATATTTAACATATGCAGTTATCAAATCTGCACCAGTCTGTGCGGCAAGCAGTGCAGGCCCACCAGGCATCTTTGCGCCAGTGCCAAAAAAATCAACCGGAATTCCATTCTGTGATAAATCGCGATCGGCGACAAGTGCTACCAATTTTCCAGAGCGCAGACGTTGTGAAAGTGTTGCAATGCTTCGCGAATTCAAATCTAAAACTTCCATCCCAATTGCAGTGCGATATTCCAAGAATTTGCGAAAAAGCTTTTCGGGTTTTAGGTGTTCAGCAACCGTAGTTAACGGAATACCTGTGGCGCAAAAATATGCTCCCGCGTGATCCCAATTCCCTGCATGCGGTAGGGCGACAACACATCCCCTACCTTGTGCAATTGGGTCTCTTAAGAAATTTTCATTCTCACAAACCGTTGTTCGAAGTAATCGCTCTTTATCCCAACTCGGAAAACGAAAAGTGTCACACCAATAGCGAAGATAAGAACGCATTCCGGCATTGGTCAAAAATTCTATTTGGTCAGCGCTTAGTTCCGAATGAACCCGTTGATAATTAGAACGTAACCTTCTTACTCCCTTGCCATTTTTTGCATAAAGATAATCTGCAAATCGATTGGCTAATTCATAGGCAACCTTTTCCGGAAGTAAACGTACGATCTTCCAGGCCAGGCTGTATCCCCAGTAGATGATGGTGTCGCTCATTTTGCTCCGCGATAAACAATTTGCAAACGCTGCATAACAGTGAACAAGCTAGCTAAGGCAAGAAACCAAAAACCAGCAGACATTGCATACGGAACACCAAGACCAGCCAAACCAGTTGATGTCACGACGATTATTAAACGTTCGGTGCGTTCGGCGAATCCGCCGTTACAGGTTATGCCAAGAGACTCGGCTCTTGCCTTGATATACGAAATTAAAAATCCAAGAACAGCCGATACGAGTACGACCGGAACCAGTGGATCTTCATTCCCAATCAAAAACCATAGAACACTGCCAAGAATGACTGCATCAGTTAGGCGATCCAAAGTCGAATCTAATAGCGCACCCCAAGCGTTCGATCCCTGCGGTGAAAGTCTTGCGATAGTTCCATCTAAGAGATCGAAGAGAACGAAAACGATAATTAGCATCGTTCCGAGAAAGAAATGTCCTGATGGAAAGGTAAAGAGAGCTGCGGTAATCGTAAAGAGCGCGCCAACAGCAGTAACTGCATTCGCAGTAACGCCAACCTTTATCAAGCCACGGCAGATTGGTGTAATTAATCTGGTGACTGGGGCGCGTAATGATTCTTGTAACATCATTCCCATCGTAGGCTTGGTCGTCGTGAGCACCCAAATCTTCCCACCAATTACGCCCAATTTACGGGTTTGTGTTGTCGGAAAATCAAGTGTTGATTTAACCGAATATTTTCGCCTCGAAACAGCTCCTCTCGACGCTTGCGATGCCGCCATCTTTATAGTCAGTGCAATTGATGGAATCTCCCCTGCGGATATTGAAATCTGGAACAGCGCTAGAGAGCTATATATTCCATCAATCAT
>CANKCX010000015.1 GCA_947480375.1 Actinomycetota bacterium | reverse complement strand
TTGCTAATCTCAGAGAGCTAAACCTTGAGGTTCAACTATAGGCTGACACTATTCAATCGGCGTTGGGTGGTCAAGCCGTAATTTTTGCGTAATCCTCCGCGCTGAGTAGGCCGTTACTCTCCTGCGATAGCTCAATTTCGAGAATCCAACCTTGACCATATGGATCGTTGTTGATCGCCTCTGGCTGCGAATCTAAATTTGTATTGACCGCCACAATCGCGCCGGTAAGTGGAGAATAAATTTCGGAAACGCTTTTTGTGGATTCGATTTCGCCGCAAACCTGACCCGACGTTACTTGATCACCAATTTTTGGTAATTGAATATAAACAATGTCTCCCAGCGCCCCCTGAGCGAAGTCGGTTATACCGACACGAAAAACTGAACCTTTTGAAGTTGGTGCAACCCATTCATGTTCACTCGTGTACTTAAGCTCATTTGGAATGTTAGACATTTATGCTCCCTCTTTATTCTGGAGAGCAATATAGGTGTATTGCATAGCAGTCGCCAAATAAAGGGCAACTCCCCAAGTGGCGAAAGCCCAGCCGATGATGAAAAGAACTCTTCCAAATCCTTTTTCGTCCGCCAGTAGCATGAACGGAAAAGCATAAAGCAGATTGAAAGTAGCGGCCTTGCCTAAGAATGTAACTTCGAAAACTCCAGTTCCGCGCTTCTTCTTTAGTAACAACATCAGAGCCAGCCACAAATCTCTCGCTACCAAAATTACGAGAACCCACAGTGGAATCACACTTTTGATTACCAGGGCGATTGCAGTTGCGGCAATGTATGCGCGATCAATTGCAGGATCTAGCGCTGCTCCTAATTTAGATTCCTGATTAAGGGCTCTTGCAACTTTTCCGTCAAAGTAATCTGAAAGCGCGCCAAGAGTTAAAACTACGAACGCCAGGATTTGATTATCGAGGCCCAAATATGCCCATAAAAATATTGGAATGCCTAGAGCCCTGACTCCAGTAATTGCATTTGGAATTGTGAATATTTCTTGCCGATCGAGATTCAATTCAACCCCTAATCCCGCTCTTTGACCTTAACTACGACTTCTACTGGAGTCCCTGGAAAACCAAACTCTTCGCGAAGGCGACGCTCGATAAATCTGCGATAAGCGGTCTCGACGAATTCACTGGCAAAGACAACGAACTTCGGTGGACATATGGCCGCTTGAGTCGCGAATCTGATCTTGGGTTGTTTGCCGCTTCGAACCGGTGGCGGCGTTGCTGCGATGAGCGCTCCCAAGAACGAGTTCAACTTGCTAGTAGGTACTCGTTTTTCCCAACTCGAAATTGCGGTGCGCAATGCGGGCGCCAAACGGTCTCTGTGCCAACCAGTTTTTGCTGAAACGTTAACTCGCTGCGCCCATGGGAATCTCTCAAGATTTCGTTCTAACTCTTTATCTAATTGCAGTTGACGTTCTTCATCGACCAAATCCCATTTATTCATAACTATGACAAGTCCGCGGCCAGCCTCTTCAACCATGCTGACGATTCTTAAATCTTGCTCGGTAAGTGGAACGGATGCATCCAAAACAACAACCGCAACCTCGGCGCGCTCTAAAGCCGTCGCTGTTCGCAACGATGCGTAATAATCGGTTCCGCTATCTTGATTGGCGCGTTTGCGAATTCCCGCAGTGTCGATAAAACGCCAAGTAGATCCACCAATTTCAATCAGTTCATCAACCGGGTCGCGAGTTGTACCAGCAGCATCGTCAACAATTACACGAGACTCCCCTGCCAGAATATTTAATAAACTGGATTTGCCAACATTTGGTCGTCCTACGAGCGCAATTCTTCTAAATCCGTCGTCGCTCTTCTCTGATCCAATCTCAGGGAGTTCCTTAACCAAGAAATCGAGTAAATCTCCACTGCCACGTCCGTGCAAAGCCGAAACAAATCTTGGTTCTCCAAAACCCAAATTCCAAAGTGCATGCGCATCAGCTTCTTCAGATGGCCCATCAACTTTGTTAGCTGCAACAATAACTTTCTTCTTCGATTTTCTTAACAAATTAACTAGCGACTCATCTTCATCGAGCGCTCCGACCTGTGCATCGATAACAAAAAGCACAACATCTGATTCCGCGATCGCCGCTTCAGAACCAGCCGTGATTTTCTCAGAGATTCCCTCGGGGGCAACTTCCCATCCGCCGGTATCTATAAGAATAAATCGACGCCCATTCCACTCTGCTTCGTATTTAACACGATCACGTGTCACGCCAGGAGTGTCTTCTACAATCGCTTCTCTGCGTCCAATAATGCGATTTACCAAAGTTGATTTACCTACGTTTGGACGGCCAATTACCGCAACTTTCGGCAACCCCAATAAATTCTTTCGAGTCAGCCATTCCCAAATAACTTCGACAACTTCTTTGAGATCCAACTCAGTTGAGTCCAATTCAAGTGCATCGTCGGCAGGCTTGAGAGGTGAAACTTTTCTCGTTGAATCCAAGTGATCGCGATTACTTAATGAACCAGCAACATCGGGATTTGTTTCTGCTGCGATCTCCTCTGCAGCTCTGCGCATAGCCCTTGCTTGTAAATCTGCATAGAGAAATACTTTTAGATCCGCATCAGGTGCAACAACCGTACCGATATCTCTGCCTTCAACAACTATTCCGGTTTCGCTGTTACTAATTATTGTTTGCTGCATATCAACAAGATATGAACGCAATTCAGGAATCTGACTTATCTGACTAACGTTGTCAGTTATACGAGCTCCGCGGATTTCATCAGTAACATCAACATCGCCACAAAATATTTTTGGATCTTTTGGATTTGACGAGAACTTAATTGGATGGCTCTTAATCGCCGCAATTATTTCCCAACCTTCAGAAACGTTTTCATGTAGCGCAATCCAGGTTGCTGCACGATAAAGCGCACCAGTATCGAGATAATTCCAGTTGGCTCTGACGGCGATTGCCTTAGATGTACTTGATTTACCTGATCCACTTGGACCGTCAATTGCAACAATTATTCCGGCCATGACCGAACCTTACTGCCTGAATTACTTTTAATTATTTGGCCTATTGATTTTTACGAGGAGCATGAGCCAGCCAACCCTTTTCAACAAGATGACGCTGCAGCAAAGTTGCATCGTTGCTTGATAAAGCAAGGGTTATTAAGCCAACTTCTTGGCCCGGGCTATGTTCCATAACTAGATCCTCTACGTTTACGCCAATCGCTGCGCATTCGTTGAAAATTCTTGCCAATCCTCCTGGCTTGTCATCAATCACGATAGGCACATACGAATAGTCTCGATTGACGCCGCCGTGCTTGCCCGGAATCAATTCGCGACCCTTCTTTCCATCCTCCATAAAACTTCTAATTTCCTGCACATCCCCTGATTCGAGGGATTTCTGCAAATTCGAAAGTCGATTTATTACTTCAGCGAGTTTTGGTAGAACTTGTTCCGAGTTTCCAGCGAGCAAATTCGTCCAAAGTTCCGAATCCGAATCGGCCAGGCGACTTACATCCCGCAATCCTTGACCCGCAAGATTGAGGTATTTACCCTCAGTACCCGAAAGGCTTGCACCTAGAGCCGAGCTTAAGATCTGCGGCAAATGTGAGATGCTGGCAATAACTGAATCATGCGTTCTGGCATCTAGTTCGTAAATTGAAGCTTCTAAGATTTGCCCGATTTCCTTAGCTAATTCCACAGCACGCTTGCTTGAATTCTTAGTTTCACAAATAATCCACGCCCGAGACTTGAAGAGATCTGATCTGGCACTTTGTGGGCCTGACTTCTCTCGACCTGCCATTGGGTGGACTGAAACAAAACGTTGTGAAACATCTGATAACTCTTCTACCTGAACTATAAGTTCAGACTTAATCCCACTCACCTCTATAAATATTGCATCTGGATATACCAAATATTGATCACGAATCACTTCAAAAATAAATTGCGGTGGTGTTGCTATCAAAATAATCTCTGGCTTTGAAATTGAAGAAGCTTCACTCGTGCCAAGAAGGTCTTTAGCCAAGGCTAAATTCATGTCGTTGACATCTTCAAGTGATATCGAAGCTCCGAATTCCTTCAAACCCAACCCGATTGACGTTCCAATCAAACCGCAGCCGATAATTTTTACAGATTTTATGCTCATTTGTTGCCCGAAGGGCCGACTGAGCCATCTTTTCCACTCAAATCAGGACGCAGAACTTGAGCGCCTCTAAGGTATTTATGTTGGATTTGCGCACGACTGAGGTCGCTCTCGGCATGAATCAAAATGCGAATTGTCCTCGGAAGGGCCCCTTGAACATCAATTTCTTGAGCGCAGATCAGCGGGACATCAGTAATCCCAAACATTCTTGCTCCGACTGCCGGAAATTCACATCTAAGGTCTTTTGTGGCCGTAAGCAGGATTGAGATTAAATCCTCATCCTTTAGGCCATTTGCCTCAATAATTGATTCAAGTAATTGCGATACGGCCTCACGCATTTCTGCGGCATCGTCAGCTTCTAATTGGGTTGCTCCTCGAAAAGCTCTGACCGATTTCATTCGCAAATTCTACCTTGACTCCCCAATATGGCGTCGTCGTTTAAAACGATTTCTCGTCATCTCTTTTTATCTATAAATAGATGCCTGATATTGTCGATAAAATTTGTACAAATATTCTACATATTGCTGAATATAGATAAATTGATATTAACGAGAACTATTACGCATCGAAATATCGATAAAGAGATACTCAATAGAGAGCAGAATACCTATTAATCAATAAATCTGTAATCAGGAATTCTATTTATTGATTTATCTTTAAAAGGGTAAATAAACTATCTAGCTCAACAGAGTTCAGCACCCGCCAGCGCCCCTCCTTGGTATCCCCCATCGAAATGGGACCAAAGTCAGTTCTGATTAATCTCAATACTTCGATCTCAAAGAATTCAAACATTCTTCGGACTATGTGAAAACGACCCTCGTGGATCGATACTTCAACCCAATGGTGTTTGGCATTGATCTCTCGAACCACACTAACTTCGAGGGCTCTAGCCATTCCATCTTCGAGAATGACTCCCTTGAGTAATTGATCAATATTTTCTTTGGTGAATGACCCCTCAATTTCAATTAGGTATTTCTTGACCATTCCATAGCTGGGATGTGTTGCTCTATGGGTTAAAGAACCGTCATTTGTTAGGAGAATTAGGCCTTCACTCTCCCGGTCTAAACGCCCTACATGGAATAATCGTTCGTTTCTAGTTTCGAAGAAGTCACCCAAGTTTGGTCGGCCATCAGGGTCTGACATGGTGGAAATTACGCCTCTAGGTTTATAAAATGCTAGGTAAGTTTTAGTCTTTGGAGTCTTAATTGCTTCACCATCAACTTCAACTTTAGAGATTTCCGGGTTAAACTTGCTTCCCAGTTCAAAAATTTGTTTGCCATCGACGCTTACGCGCCCATCAAGTATAAGTTGCTCACTGGCCCGTCTGCTGGCCACTCCGGCATCTGCAAGTATTTTCTGGAGACGAACTAAAGACATATAACCCTCGTTTCAACGGCTTCAACAGCGTGGAATAAGGTGAAGGGTACGCCTTAAAGGCCCTATCCCCTAATCGGTGAGAGTAGCTAAAACCTCGTCCAAGCCATCAACATCTGGCAAGAATGGAGCCAACGCAGGTAGATCGGTAACCCCGTTAAGACCTAGTTTTTCCAAGAAATAAGAGGTTGTGGAGTAGAGAATTGCGCCAGTTTCATGCTCAATACCAGATTCTTCGACAAGCCCCCTGGTAACCAAGGTTTTCATTACCGCCTCAACATTGACGCCACGAATAGCTGAAACACGTGCCCGAGATACGGGTTGACGGTAGGCAATAACCGCCAAAGTCTCTAGAGCTGCCTGGGTTAATCTTGATTGTTGACCATCCAAAACAAATTTCTCGACAACTGGTGCCAAATCGGGGTGACTATAAAAGCGCCATCCTCCCGAAACTTGACGTAGTTCAAAACCCCGACCCGAACTCTCGTAATCTGCAGCCAAATCGTTAAGCGCAACTACGACAGTCTCGGTTGGAGTTTCGGTGATCTGAGCCAAAATCAACTCGGATACGGGTTCGTCAACCACCATGAGAATCGCCTCGAGTGATCTATTAAGTTCAGGATTAGACATTTGACTCTCCATTTGTATCATCTTCTTGTGGTACCTGTGGAATATCGAACTCATCGCTTACTTCAATCTCCCCGCTGGCACTGCCAGTCCAGGTAATTGCCAGCTCGCCCAGCGCAATAACTTGCTCAAACCGAACAACGCCTTCGCGATATAGCTCTAGGAGCGCTAGAAACCTAGCCACAACCACCAGGGTTGAGCTTGCGTCGCTGATCAAATGCCTAAAGGTGCTCTTCCCGGTTCGCCGTAGCTCATCCACGATGCGTATCGCTTCCTCGGCAACGCTCACTAACGGCCTATGTATGTGCTCAATTCCAACTGTCGGGGTAATTTTAGGCGAGAGCACTCGTTGGGCTATTGCGCCGAATCTCTCAGGCCCTACGCCGATCAGAACCTCGGGCAGCAAACTCGCAAAATGGGCTTCTAAGGCCACTACACGGGCAAAACTCTTCTCTTCTCGTATCAATCTCTCGCTGAAAATCGCTGCTATAGCCTTGAAAGCGCGGTATTGCAGTAAACGAGCAAAGAGCAAATCGCGAGCCTCTAGCAAGGCTAGATCTCCCTCATCCTCAACCTCTCCCGATGGCAATAGGCGGGCGGCTTTAAGATCCAACAAAGTTGCGGCAACTACCAAAAATTCAGTTGTCTGATCTAGATCCCAACCCTCCTCAGAACCTTCCAGAGCCCGGATATACGCGATGAAATCATCTGTAACCACGCCTAGAGCTACCTCGGTTACATCCATCTTGTGGCGGGAAATCAGCTGGAGCAGCAGGTCAAAGGGACCGTCAAAGTTGGTCAGATGGACAGAGAATCCTGCAGTTGCCTCTACGACTGGCTCCGTGGCGGTTTCCACTACGGAACTGGGTTCAAAAACCTCAGTATTGCCATCATTCATGGCGCAAAGGTAATGCACTTACGCTTGCACACCCAATCGCACCGCCGTAGAGTCGCGCAATGGCAAAAAGCAATTCGAAGGTTTCTCGCTTAGGAACTAAATCGACAAATCGTGACGAGGAATTCTCGGCTACATCAAGCGTTCTCGGCCACAAATTAGTCGAATTTCCACAAGTAAAAGATGCACCAACCCCTGGTCCTGCGCGCGTTATTTCAGTAGTTAACCAAAAAGGTGGCGTTGGAAAAACAACAACGACTATAAATCTAGGTGCTGCGCTCGCTGAATTAGGCCGTCGTGTACTTCTCATCGACTTCGACTCTCAAGCAAGTATGACAACAGGTCTAGGTATTAAACCGTTGCAGATAAAAGAGCAATACGGTTCTATCTGGTATTTACTCAACGATTCTCACGCAAATATTTCAGAGTTTATTTTAAAATCCAACGTCCCCGGATTAGATTTCATCCGCGGTCATAAAGATTTAGCTGCTGCAGACGCAGCATTTGTTTCCGAATTGGCAAAAGAACATAAGCTTCGCAAGCTTCTAGCACCGGTAATGGATCAGTACGATGATATTTTGATCGACTGTTCACCTTCACTCGGAACTTTAACCATCAACGCCCTAACAGCTTCCGACGGTGTATTAATTCCGATGGAATGTGAATACTTTGCGGTACTTGGGTTAGGACTTGTTCGCGAAACGATAGACAAAGTTCGCAGCAATACCAATCCAAATCTAAAGATTGATGGAATTCTTGCAACAATGTTTGAACGCAAGACTGCGCACTCACGCGAAGTACTAGAACTCATATCAAAAGAATTTCCAGAAGATTTGCTTGACACAATAATTGCTAGAACCGTGCGCTTCTCTGAATCAACAGTCAAGGGCGAACCAATAACAACATATGCAAGTAGTTCAACGGGGGCCGTTTCATACCGAAGACTGGCACGTGAATTAATCTATCGAGGAGGAGCAAAGTGAGTCGCAGAGTGAGTCTCCCGGGAGCCGACGAACTGTTTCGTCAGACAACAACTTTAAGTGCAGTTCCATCGCAAACTCCTTCACCAATCGAAGATATGCAAACTGCACCTATAAATAACAACGCGGGCAAGAAGGCAGTGCGCACAACACCACGACGCAGAGTTAATTCATTTGATAAATCACCAAGTGGTCGCGAACGTCACGATGAAAAAATTACCGTTTACTTATCTCCAGAAGAACTTTATGATCTTGAGCAAGCGCGTCTTGCTCTGCGCGGAGATCTTGGATTAGCTGTTGATCGTGGCCGCATCGTTCGTGAATCACTTGCAATTATCATTGCCGATCTTGAAACCAAGGGCGACCAAAGCATTATTGCACGTAGGTTACGAGGTAAGTAAGAATTAAATTGCGCGAGGGTGCGCTGATGCATAACTCTCGCGCAACTTATCAATCGTTACCAATGTATAAATCTGAGTTGTTGTAACTGATGAGTGACCTAATAGTTCTTGAACAACTCTGATATCTGCTCCACCATCTAAAAGATGAGTCGCGAATGAATGCCGTAACGAATGCGGAGAAACATCGCTCTCTATTCCAGCTCGCACTGCTGCATTCTGGATAATCTCCCAAGCGCTTTGTCGACTCAATCCAGCACCCCGAGTATTCAGGAAAACCTTTTGGTTATCTTTGCCCTTTAATAGATACGATCGCGAAGAAGTTAAGTAATTTTCTAGACTTAATCGTGCAAAATTGCCAACCGGCACAACGCGTTCTTTACCGCCTTTGCCATAAAGTTTTATCGTCAAATTGTTGTCTAGCTCTTTAATGTCTGCGAGCGACAATTCTGTAACTTCGCTGATCCGCGCACCTGTTGCATATAAAATTTCGATTAGCGCCTCATTGCGCTTAGCAAGTTCAGGTTTGTCCACGCATGCAGCCTCAATGAGTTTAAGAATCTCATCAACTTTTAGTGCCTTAGGTAACCTCTTTGGAACTTTTGGTGGCGAGAAATCTTTTATAGGATTAACAATCTTTTTCTCGTTCGCAATGAATTTAAAAAGGTTCCTGACTGTAACAATCGTTCGGGAATTGGAACTTTCAGTGTTTGGCGAATTCAAATCACTCCCCCCGCGCAAATAGCCAAGGAATTGCTCCATAAGTTTCAGGTCTACATCTTCTAAGCCAAATTCATTCGTCTCTAAATATCCCGCGAACTTTGATAAATCTAATTTGTAAGCAGAGATAGTATTTTTCGAGAGCCCTTTTTCTATCGCTGCATAATTTAAATAATCATGAATTGCAGAACTAAGACTTAAATCACTTACCATTTTGCGCAATTGCCGCTGCAATTAGCCCCGAGAAAAGTGGATGAGCCTTCGTTGGGCGGGATAAGAACTCTGGATGTGCCTGAGTTCCCACATAAAATGGATGTACTTCAATTGGTAGTTCAACAAATTCAACCAAATTGCCATCAGGTGAAAGCCCTGAAAATATCAAACCTGTCTTAGAAATCTGATCTCGGTACTTATTATTAACTTCATAACGGTGGCGATGACGTTCCTGAATTTCACTTGCTCCATAGACACCAGCTACAACTGAACCTGTTGCAAGAACCGCAGGATAGAGACCAAGGCGCATAGTTCCGCCCATATCCCCCTTGCCAGCAACAATATCTTCCTGATTTTGCATAGTCGAAATAACCGGATCCTTAGTTCCAGGATCAAATTCCGCAGAATTTGCTTCCAAAATTCCGGCTAGATTTCTTGCCGCCTCAATGACCATGCACTGCAACCCTAAACAAAGTCCAAGTGTTGGGATCTTATTTTCACGAGCAAATTTTAAAGCTCCTAATTTTCCTTCAATTCCACGTACCCCGAAACCGCCAGGCACGCAGATAGCATCAACATCTCCGAGCGCACTCTTTGCACCATCTGGAGTTTCGCAATCATCGCTCGCTACCCATTTGATATTCACCTTGGCATTATTTGCAAAACCACCAGCGCGCAGTGCTTCAGTAACTGAAAGATATGCATCTGGTAAATCAATGTATTTGCCAACTAGAGCAACACTTATCTGATGTTCTGGGTGATGCACTTTCTTTAGAAGATCATCCCACTCTCCCCAAACAATATCTCTCAAAGGAAGACCAAGCCGGCGAACAACATATGAATCTAGGCCTTCATTGAACAAAACTTTAGGAATGTCGTATATCGAAGGCGCATCTACAGCTGCTACAACCGCTTCGAGATCTACGTCGCACATAGAAGAAATTTTCCGTTTTACAGAGTCAGGGATTGGTCGATCAGATCGAATAACTATCGCATCTGGAGCAATACCGATCGCACGAAGGGCGGCAACACTGTGCTGCGTTGGTTTGGTTTTTAATTCGCCGGATGGACCGATATACGGAACCAAAGAAACGTGTAAATAAAAAACATTGTCCCTGCCAACATCCTGTCGAATTTGGCGGGCAGCTTCTAAGAATGGTTGAGATTCAATATCTCCGACTGTTCCACCGACCTCGGTAATCACTAGATCAATATCAGGCCCCGCCATGGCCTTAATTCGTTCTTTGATTTCATTAGTGATGTGCGGAATAACTTGAACCGTGTCACCTAGGTATTCACCACGGCGTTCTTTGCCGATTACATTTGAATAAACTTGACCAGTTGTGACGTTGGCCGACCCATGAAGATTTACATTCAAGAAACGCTCGTAATGGCCGATATCTAAATCAGTTTCAGCGCCATCGTCAGTTACGAAAACTTCACCATGTTGAAATGGATTCATAGTTCCGGGATCCACATTTAGATAAGGATCCAACTTTTGCATCGTGACGCGAAGACCACGAGAGGTTAAGAGCCGACCTAAACTGGAAGCCGTAAGACCTTTGCCAAGACTTGAAGCGACGCCGCCAGTGACGAATAGATGCTTGGTCACATGCTGGGCGGTCATGGGACGCTAACCTATCATTTCCGCTTGGGCTGCAGCGACTAACTCGAGAAGTTCGCCTGCGTGTTGTTGTGCAGTCTTCGAATCTTCTTGGCCAGAGAGAAGTCTTGCGATTTCTCGCCTGCGATCTTCGCCAATAACTGTCGCAATATCGCTTTGCGTTACCGAACCGTCTTCACTCTTCGTAACGACTAAATGGTTATCTGCCCAACTGGCCACTTGGGCTAAATGAGTGACCACGATAACTTGCGCGCTCTTGGCCAGCAGCGCCAGTCGTTTGCCAACCTCTACTGCCGCTTTACCACCAACACCAGCATCAACTTCATCAAAAATATATGTACCAACTGGAGAATTTACGGCCAGAACAACCTCTATCGCCAACATAACTCGAGAAAGTTCGCCGCCACTTGCAGCTTTTGAGATCGGTAAAGATTTTCCATCTTTATGTGCGGTGAATAAAAATATAACCTCATCCAAACCAGTACTTGTGTAATCCGTGATGCTTTCACCAGACGAACTTGTGACCTGACTGACGAATTCTGCGTTAGGCATAGCTAACTTGCTTAACTCATCCGAAACTCGCCTAGAAAGTTGATCGGCCGCACGCAATCGACACGCGCTTAACGTTGCAGCAGAATCTCGCAATTGCCCAAACAGAGAGAGTCGCTCTTTTTCAAGTTCAGCTAAACGTGCATCGCCACCGCGTAAATCCGCAAGTTTTTCATTAGCAATCGACGCTTCTTCAATCAGATTGCTAAGTGCTTTATCGCGATCAGTCCCCTCGCCATACTTCTTTATTAACTGAAGGATTTCAGATTTGCGACTTTGAATAAAATCAAAACGTACCGGATCGGCTTCCAACTTGGCGGTATACGATT
>CANKCX010000014.1 GCA_947480375.1 Actinomycetota bacterium | reverse complement strand
TTCTAGCGCTTCATCAATCATTGTTACTCAGCAGCCGCTTCTGGAGTTGCTTCTACTTCAGGAGTTGTCTCAACAACTTCGGAAACTTCGGCTTGGACATCTGGAGTTACTTCAACTTCTGGAACTGGAGTTTCAAGAGCTTCAACAACTTCTGCAACTACTGCAGGAGCTGCCTTAGCAGCTAACTTCTCTGCAGCCTTCTTCTTCATAGTTGTTGCGCCATCAGCTGGCTCGTTCATTGCATCCTTAACAGCTGCTTCGTATGCAATGCGCTTGTGTGGCTTTTCAGCAATTTTCTTAAGTGTTCCTTCTGAACCAGGAAGACCCTTGAACTTCTGCCAATCACCTGTAATTTTTAATAGAGCTGTTACTGCTTCAGTTGGTTGTGCACCAACAGATAACCAGTACTGCGCACGCTCTGAAGTAACTTCAATTAGCGATGGCTCTGAACCTGGTGAGTAACGACCGATCTCCTCGATTGCGCGTGAGTTACGAGCTGCACGTGAATCTGAAACTACGATACGGAAATGTGGAGTACGGATTTTTCCCATACGCATTAATCTAATTTTTACGGCCACGAAGGCTTTCTCCTTGTTTTAAGCGGTGCTAATTTCTTTGTGACAGTGGGAGCGTCACGCAAAAACCAAAACCTGTTTTTAAAAAATCTTAAGCCTCTTGGCCTAGATCGCTCGGGGGTAGAGGGCCCCTTGCAGGTGGCTAATCTTGCCAGCCACACGGGTATAACCCAAATTGCAGATTGACCCTTGGAAATTAGCTTTCGAGCGCTCGTTTAGCTGGGTTTCCAGAGCGAGATTTCTTCTTATTTGCAGGTCGAACAGCCGCTGGAGCTTGTGGGAAGTTAGGCATACCCGGCGGCATCTGTGGTCCACCTTTGCCACTGCGCATCTGCTTCATAACTTTCTGCGCTTGAGTAAATCTCTCAACTAAAGAATTCACATCAGAAACTTGTCGACCAGAACCTTGAGCAATTCTTGCGCGCCTGGAACCATTCAAAACCTTTGGATCATTTCGTTCTAGTGGCGTCATTGATTGCACAATTGATTGAGTCTTAACTAGTTCGCCTTCATCGAATTGTTCAAGTTGTTTCTTCATCGCCCCTGAATTTGCTCCAGGAAGCATTCCCAACAACTTCGTCATGGAACCCATCTTCTTCATTGCTTCAAGTTGGGCTAAGAAATCTTCCAGAGTGAAATCTTCCCCGCTAGCAAATTTGCTCTCTAACTTTGCTGCGGTGTCACCATCGAAGGCGCCCTTCGCTTGCTCGGCGAGAGTTTGGATATCACCCAAACCGAGAATTCGTGAGGCCATTCGATCTGGATGGAATAAATCAAAGTCAGTTACTTTTTCGCCGGTCGCTGCAAACATAATTGGTTTGCCAGTTACTTGAGTGATTGAAAGTGCGGCACCACCTCTTGCATCACCATCTAATTTTGTTAGAACTACTGCATCAAAGCCCACGCCTTCGAGAAATGCCTGTGCCGTACGCACCGCATCTTGTCCAACCATCGCATCAACAACATAAAGAGTTTCATCTGGTTCTACTGCATCTTTAATTAATTTAGCTTGTTTCAATAATTCGGTATCAACACCAAGTCGGCCGGCAGTATCAACAATTACGATGTTGTGTAATTTATCTTGGGCAAAAGCTAAGCCGTTCTTTGCAACTTTTACTGGGTCACCAACGCCATTGCCTGGTTCTGGTGCAAAAACTGGAACCCCAATGCTCTCGCCCACAACCTGAAGTTGGGTAACCGCATTTGGTCTCTGCAAATCTGAAGCAATTAAAAGTGGGGTATTTCCTTGATCCTTTAAATATTTCGCTAGCTTTCCGGCGAGTGAAGTTTTTCCCGCGCCTTGCAAACCAGTTAAAAGAATTACGGTTGGCGGCTTCTTGGCTAATCTGATCCGTCTTGCACTGCCACCAAGGATTTCGATTAATAGTGAATTAACAATTTCGAAGACTGCATTCGCTGGATTTGTGGATTTATTCAGATCCTCAATTACCGCATTTGTTCGCTCCGTTAGCTGTGCGATAAATGTATCGACTACCGCAACGGCAACATCTGAATCGAGAAGTGCTGCTCTAATTTCGGCGGCAATTTCTTCGATATCACCAGATTTAATTCTCCCCTTGCTTCTTAGCGATGCGAAGGCACCTTGAAACTTAGCGGAGAGGGATTCGAACATGGCTGGAGATTACTAGTTAAAGGTGCGTGATTAAAATATTTTCAACTTTTGTGGCGAGTAATTGCGCACGTTCGCCTGTAAGTGGCTGGCCCGCTAAATCAGTTACATAAAGCGTGTCAAAAGCCTCTGCCCCCAAAGTCGAGACAATTGCAGATTTGATATCCACACCAAATCTCGAAATTGCCCGCGCAACTGTAAAGAGAATTCCGGGGCGATCATGCATCCGAACTTCAATGATTGTTGCATTTGTTGCCAGATCATTTGCGGCATAAACAACGGGTGGTGGGGTCGGAATACCTGGGTACTTTCGATAGTTATCGATTCGTTCATCAATCTTGCGCCCTAAATCTAACTCGCCACTCAGTGCTTTATTTAATTGATCAGTTAATTTCTCGGCGCTAGACATTTGAGCATTTGCATCGAGCTCAACAATCCAGCGCATAACTGCAATGCCGTCCGTTGTGCGAGTCTTCGCTGATCTCACATTGAATCTGGAAATTGTCATAAGCCCTGCTACTGCGGATAACAGACCGGTTTGATCCTTCGCAACAATTTCAATTTCTATCTGCTCATGGTTGTTTGGTTCGCTCAGAATTCTTATAAGTAAATCTTCGGTTACTGGCGCTGTAGGTAATAAATCTGGTTGCGAAACTGGCTTAACACCCGCCATTACCGCAAGACATTTATTTACTAAATTAACGACTAACCCAGCTTTCCAATCGCTCCAACCCGATTTTCCAGTTGCCTCACCATCTGAAATGCTTAAGGCGTGCAGTAATTGAAGTGATTCTGGGTCTCCCACTTTTTCAACAACATATTGCAGGGTTGCCGGATCTTCGAGATCTCTTCTCGTTGCTACGGCAGACAAGAGCAGATGTTCGCGAATTAGAAGTGCGATTTGTTCGCAATCACTTTGATCAAATCCCAGCCGCTTAGCAAGTGGTCTGATTAATTCCTCGCCATATTCGGAGTGATCTTTATTTGCAAAACCTTTACCGATGTCATGAAAAAGAGCGGCGACAAGCAGAATATCTGGACGCTTAACCGTACGAGTGAGCGCAGCAGCATGAACCGCTGTTTCTAACATGTGACGATCAACTGTGTGGCGATGCAAAACATTTCGTTGCGGTAAGAATCGAACATGCGACCACTCGGGTATCCACTTTTCAATTAACCCCTCTTGATCAAGGGCCTCAAAAACTCGAATCATTGCGGCTCCGCCACCGATTAATGAAACTAAGTCATCGGCTACCGCTTTGGGCCATGGCGTTGGAATTGGAGAGAACTTTTCAGCTAGCAACAGACAAGCATCAACTGAGAGCGGTAAGCCACGTTGCGCCGCAGTTGCAGCGGCTCGAAGGCCGATTCCAGGATCGCCAATCACATCGTAATTTTCTTCGATAGTTACTTCTGAATTTAGAATTACTAAACCACGGTCGATATTTTGAGCTTTGCTCTTGCCACCCTTGCGAAACCATCCTCTAGCTTCAAGAGAATCAATGCGATGCCAAGTTAAATCCATTAGATAATCAACAGCTCGCGCCGCCTTTGCAACTTCGAGCATAAGTACATCTGCATCTTTAAAGCCCATTGCTGCGGCAACTCGATCTTGTTCTGTTAACTGCAGTTGATCCTTCGCCTTTGTGTTTTCACCGTGCAGTACATCTCGTACATTTGCAAGGAGCGCTTCAGATTCTGCGACTCTGGCAAGTGAAACAGAAACAACGCCAGACATTTCAATTGCGCGCAAAGCATTTATATCTCGGAGCCCACCACGAGCTTCCTTCAAATCAGGCTCTAAGAGAAATGCCAACTCACCTGACCGTTTTTCGCGTTCGAGAATTGATGCCTTTAATTTTGGAAGAAACTTGTTCTGATTCTTTCGCCAATCTTCAATTGCATCACTTGAAACAGCGCTTGAAATTTCTGAGTTACCTGCAATATGGCGTAGATCCAAAAGACCAAGTGCCACTCGAATATCGCTTTGTGCAATCTCTCTGGTTTCACTTCTGGTTCGAACTGAATGATCTACGGCTCTGCCTTTATCCCAAAGTGGATAGAGGAAGGCATTTACGAATTCTGAGATAACTGTTGGCTTTTCGCTCGCATCATGCAAGATTAATAAATCTAAGTCAGAACCCGGCGAAAGTTCGCCACGGCCATATCCCCCAACTGCAGTAAGTGAAACCTGTTCGGGTTTAGCTAAAAATTTCTTTGCAGATTCTAAAAAAGAAACCCGGAGCTCGTGATCAATTTTATTAGATCGATCACGACGCTCACGGGTTCCCACGGAGTTATTCTACTTATTAAATTGCGTCAGTCCCACGTTCGCCAGTGCGTACACGAACTATGTTGTCTACTGGTGAAGACCAAACCTTTCCATCACCAATAGCTCCAGTTGATGCCGCCTTAACGATGACATCAATAACTTTGTCTGCTTCCTTGCCATCAACCAAAACTTCTAGTCGAATCTTTGGAATCAAATCAACAGTGTATTCAGCGCCACGATAAACCTCGGTATGACCACCTTGGCGACCGAAGCCACTTGCTTCTGAAACTGTCATTCCGGTAATACCAAAGGCGGTTAGCGCCTCTTTTACATCTTCCAATTTAAATGGCTTGATGATCGCGGTAATTAGTTTCATAGTGATGAGCCTCCTCGTGATGAGCTGTACATTTCATAAGCTGATTCAGCATGTTCATTTAGATCAATACCTTCGACTTCAGCATCCTTCTTAACTCGGAAGCCAATTGTCTTTTCGATAATGAATCCGATGATAAGAGTTGCGATAAATGAATAAGCCGCAACTAAGCCAACGCCAAGTGCTTGCTTTCCAAGTAATCCAGCTCCGCCACCATAAAGCAGACCATCTAGGCCAACGCTGTTTACAACGCTTGCACCAAAGATGCCGATTGAAAGAGATCCCCAAATACCGCCAACTAAGTGAACGCCAACAACATCTAGCGAATCATCGAAGCCAAACTTATATTTAAGTCCAACGGCAAGTGAGCAGAGAATTCCAGCGATGAAACCAATAACAACCGCAGCCCACGGTGCAACGAAAGCACATGCAGGTGTGATTGCTACAAGACCGGCGACCGCGCCAGATGCAGCGCCAAGTGACGTTGGATGACCGTTGCGAATTTTTTCAACAAGGATCCAACCAACAAGTGCACCAGCTGTTGCAACTTGAGTGTTCATAAATGCTAGGCCAGCAATTCCATTTGCAGCTAGCGCAGATCCGGCGTTAAATCCGAACCAACCAAACCAGAGCAGACCAGAACCGAGCATTACAAGTGGAAGTGAGTGTGGACGCATTGCTTCTTTGCGCCATCCAACGCGCTTTCCAAGAAGAATTGCAAGTGCTAATCCAGCAGCACCAGCGTTGATGTGTACCGCGGTTCCACCGGCAAAGTCTTCAAGACCTTTACCTGCAAGATAACCAACACCAGTTACGTTATCGCCAACTTTATGTCCGAAAGCGAAAACCCAGTGTGCAACCGGGAAGTAAACAACCGTTGACCAAATTGCAACAAATACTGCCCAAGCTGAAAACTTTGCACGATCAGCAATAGCACCAGATATAAGTGCTGGCGTAATAATTGCGAACATTAATTGGAAGGCTGCGAACACAAGCAATGGAATTGGATAAGTTCCACCATTGTTTGTGAAGTCATTTACTTGGCTACCAAGACCGGATAGCGAGAAACCGCCATACCAAGGTGAATCAGATGTGTAACCAAATGCTAATTCGTAACCGTAGAAGACCCACAGAATGCTAACGATTCCGATTGTCACCATGGACATCATCATCATATTAAGAACACTCTTACTTCTAACCATTCCACCGTAGAAGAATGCAAGACCTGGAGTCATGAGAAGCACAAGAGCTGTACTCGCCAACATCCACGCCGTATCGCCGGAGTTAAGTACTACATCCATTTTTAACCACTTTCAGGTACGTTTGAAAATGCCTCGCCGTTGAGATGGCCATAGCGTCGTGGTTTCGCGTTACATGCGATGCGCTGGCAGATTACAAAAAGGTGAAAGCTTTGCCTCTTGTGTTACGAATTGGTTACAGCAAGCCCGATTTGGCAGGTTGCTAGTGGAAAAGCCCGTTCAAATAAGGCTCGGCTTCGAAGACCTGTAAATCCTCGGCCGCTTCCCCAGTTCCGATGAATTTGATCGGCACCCCGGTCTCGCGTTCGATGGCTAGAGCGATTCCACCTTTAGCTGAACCATCCATCTTGGTCAGGATCAAACCAGTAATTGCAACGCTCTCCATAAATATTTTCGCCTGAACAATTCCATTCTGACCAGTAGTTGCATCTACCACTAATAAAACTTCATCAATTGGTAATACTTTTTCAACTACTCGTTTAACTTTAGTGAGTTCATCCATTAATCCAGATTTCGTATGCAATCTTCCAGCGGTATCAATGATCAAATAATTGATCCCATCCGCTTTAGCTTTCGTAGCCGCATCAAATGCAACTGATGCAGGGTCTCCGTTACTTGGTCCGGTAACAACCGCTACATTTAAGCGATCTCCCCAAGTTTGCAATTGTTCTACTGCTGCTGCGCGAAATGTATCGGCTGCCGCCAATAAGACGCTCTGATTCTGTCGCTTTAAATATGCGACCAACTTTGCGGTCGATGTAGTTTTACCGGTGCCATTTACGCCGACAATCATTACTGTTGTTGGGCGATCAGAGCTAGAAATCAATTCGCGATTACCATCACTTAGCCAATTTTGTAAGGCCGCAGAAATCGCAGTATCGATCTCATCGCTCTTAACTTTTTTAGCAATTTCAATTATTTCGGCTGCGTTCTTGGCACCTAAATCTGCAGCAATCAAAGCTAATTCGATCTCTGCCCAATCAGATGAGGATGTAGAACCACTGCGAATCTTCGCGAAGAGCTTGCTAAAAAGAGCCATTACTTTCAACTAGCAGAACTAGTTAGCGCTTTCGGATTCCCGGATACGTTGCGAAATAACTTCAGAGACGCCATCGCCGCGCATTGTTACTCCATAAAGTGCATCTGCAATCTCCATAGTGCGCTTTTGGTGAGTAATAATAATTAGCTGTGATTTCTCGCGAAGCTCTTCAAATACCCCAAGTAGACGACCAAGGTTTGTATCGTCCAGCGCTGCTTCAACTTCGTCCATCACGTAGAACGGACTTGGACGTGCTTTGAATATTGCAACTAGAAGTGCAACTGCAACTAATGAGCGTTCTCCACCAGATAGAAGTGAGAGACGTTTAACGCGCTTTCCTGGTGGACGGGCTTCAACATCTACGCCGGCTGTCGTCATGTCTTCTGGATTAGTAAGAATTAAGCGACCGTCGCCACCAGGGAAAAGTCTGGCAAAAATTAATTCGAATTCACGAGCAGTATCGTCATAAGCCTCTTTGAAAATCTGTTGCACTTTGTCATCAACTTCTTTAATGATGTCGAGAAGATCGCGTTTAGTTTTCTTCAAATCTTCGAGTTGCTCGGCTAAATAACGCAGGCGCTCTTCGAGGGATGAGTACTCTTCCAAAGCTAATGGGTTGATCTTTCCAAGAAGAGCAAGGGAACGTTCGGCTTGTGCCAAGCGCTTCTCTTGCTGATCGCGGCGATATGGAATCAAATCTCCTGGAACAAAGTTTCCGTCAGCATCTTCAACAAATGTAGGAACATCATTTTCTGGTCCATATTCACTGACCAGAGTAGATACATCCACGCCAAGTTCCTCGACCGCTTTCTGCTCGAGGGCTTCAATGCGAAGTCGCTGTTCAGCACGAGCAATTTCATCGCGGTGAACGCTAGATGTCAGCGCATCGAGTTCAGTAGTTAATTCACGGCTCCTTACGCGCAGCGCCAAGATTTCGCTCTCGCGTTCTGATCTTGATATTTCAAGGCGTTCGCGTTCGGTTGATGCCTTAGCGATTGAAGATTCAATTTGAATTAGCGCTTCGTAAGCCGCATCCGCAACTCCTTGCGCAGTCAGAGCTGCAACACCGCGTTGTTCGCGACGACTAACTGCGCGAGTTGCTGAATCACGTTCGTTCTGCGCGGCTGCTTCAAGTGCATCAGCGCGTGCAACAAGTGCCGTGACGCGTTCTTCTAAGGTACGTAAATTTAGACGTGCTTCGACTTCGGCTGAACGAGATGCAGAAACTCGGGAACGTAAATCTTCAAGATGAGTTAAATCTGGATCCGCTGGAGTTTGGTGCGATTCAAATTGAGTAATTGCTGCACTTAAATCTGCTTCATCTGATTCGCGTTGCGAATTCGCTTCAACGAGCGAGGCAAGTACGCGTTCAAGTTCGCCTTGCGCACTCTTCACATTTTGACCGGCAACCGCCATTTGCTCTGCGAGGCCAGAAATCTTGGCATCCGATTCGTTCAATTTAGATAGTGCTAAATCATAAATATTCTTGCGCGAAGCTAGAGTTTCATTGGCTCGCACAACTTCAAATTTGATTCGATCGCAAGTATTTGTAACTTCTTGTAATTGCGCTTCGGTCTTCTCGATAGAAGCAGAAATCTCGATTGCAGAATTCTTAGCACTTGATCCACCGCGAATTCGAATTCGACTTAATACATCGCCCTCGCGTGTAACGGCGATTACTGAAGGATCTGCGCGTAGCGCACTTTCGGCTTCAGCTAGATCCTCGACCGCTACAAAACCAGAGAGAAGTGAAGCAATCGCGCCAGATACTTCACTTGATGAAACCAAACTTGCGAGTGAAGTAAACCCACTTGGAATTGCGCGATTAGAAGTAGAGAAACCACTATCGCCATCGACCACAAGTAGTTCAGATTGACCAGCGCTCTCACGCTTTAAAAGCGTCAAGGCAGATACAGCCGAAGAAATATCAGAAACAACTACGGAATCTGCAAGTGGTCCAAGTGCAGCCGAGACTGCAGCTTCCCAGCCTGGAGTTACATTTATTAAAGATGAAAGTCGGCCACGATTGCGAGTAGAACTAGATAAGACAACGCCTGAACCATCGCGTTGAATCAAACTCTCTTGCAGGGCGCGCAAACGTCCATCTAAGCCAGAGCGAGATCGTTGGGCTTCGCTCTCCTTTGCAACAAGTGCATCTAATTCACTTTGCGCATTTGCAAGTGCAGATTTTGCTGCTTCATATTCTGAATCTAATCCTGGTTCGTTTGCATCTACAGATGCAATCTGAGTTTCTAGAAGTGCGAATTCTTCTTGGAAACTACGTAAGCGATTTGAAGCTTCATCTTTAGTCTTTGTTAAACGGGTAATTTCCGCATTCGTTGCATCGATACGTGATTTAAGTCCATTGATATGGCCCTCTTGGCGCGCAGTTCCTTCGCGTTGATCTGCGATTGCACGTAGCGCGGCTGAAACACTATTTTCTTCAGTAGTTAAATTAGCTTCAAGATTCTTTAACTCTTCTGAAAGTTTAGCTAAGCCAGAAGTTGCAGAACTAACTTCACCTCTAAGTTCACGCTCTTCACTTCGCAGGCCGGCAGCTTCAAGATCCATGCTCTCTGGATCGCGACCACTGGCACGAGCTTCATCTGCTTCTTCTGATAAGAAGCGTGCCCGCTCTGAAGCTAAATTCTGGATACCGCGGAACTTTTCACGTTGAGCAGTCAGTTGGTAATAATTTTCTTGTGCTTTTACTAAAAGTGGATTTTCAACTAAAGCAGTTGCATCAATTTCTTCTTCGCGTGATCGGGCTTTATTTAGCGCAGCCTCTACTTCATCGCGTCTTGCACGTAGCGCAGATTCATCAGCAACTTCGGCATCAACCGTAGAACGCAATTGCAGTAAATCATCAGCCAATAATCGCAATCTCGAATCGCGAACATCAGATTGAATTGTCGAAGCCTTACGCGCTACTTCAGCTTGCTTGCCGAGTGGTTTTAACTGGCGACGAAGTTCTACTGTTAAATCTTGAATACGAGCCAAGTTTGCAGTCATCGAATCGAGTTTGCGTAACGCTTTCTCTTTACGCTTGCGGTGCTTTAGAACTCCTGCAGCTTCTTCAATAAATGCGCGTCGTTCTTCTGGATTTGCCAACAAGATTGCATCAAGTTGTCCCTGTCCAACAATTACATGCATTTCGCGTCCGATGCCCGAATCGCTTAGTAGCTCTTGAATATCTAACAATCTGGTGGTTTCGCCATTTAGTTGGTATTCACTTGCGCCATTTCGGAAAAGGATTCTTGAGATTGTTACTTCAGTGAAATCAATTGGCAGTACGCCATCGGTGTTATCAATTGTTACTGAAACTTCTGCGCGACCTAGCGGCGCTCTTCCTGATGTTCCAGCGAAAATAACATCTTCCATCTTTCCGCCGCGCAAAGATTTGGCACCTTGTTCGCCCATTACCCATGAGAGCGCATCTACAACGTTTGATTTTCCAGAGCCATTTGGGCCGACCACGCAGGTGATACCCGGCTCGAAATTGAGCGAGGTCGAGGAGGCAAAGGATTTGAATCCTTTGAGGGTCATGCTCTTTAAATACACAGGCGCAACCTATCGGAAAAGGGGTTAGCGATTTCCGTTAGAACGGGGTGTGGGCTGACATTTTGGGCAAAAATGTGAAGATCTATTGGCAAAAGTGATCCTTCGGATTTGTCGCCCGCATCTTGGGCAGCCCTCGCCTTCCTGGCCATATACCGCCAGGGACCTTTCAAAATATCCACTCTCGCCATTTACATTTATATAAAGCTCATCAAATGATGTACCGCCAACCGCTAGCGCTTCTGACATAACCTCAGTGGCATTTGTTATTAATTCTGCAACTCGCTTTGTTGCTAATTTCTCGGTGCGGGTTTCTGGATGCATCTTGCTTCGCCAAAGCGCTTCATCTGCATAAATATTTCCAACACCACTCATCACGCCCTGGTCTAAAAGCGCGCGTTTAATTTCGGTTCTCTTACTCTGAAACCTTGAAATTGTTTTTGCTAAATCAAAGTTTGGATCAAAAGGATCTGCTGCAATGTGTTCCACCCAATTTGGAATTCCATCCTTCGCTTCGCAAACACCTAGCCAACCAAAGGTGCGTTGATCTATAAACCGTAATTCGTGGCGGCCCAAGGTAAATCGCACTCGTAAATGACGCTCATCGATAGCGTTTTTAGGCTGTATTACGAATTGCCCGCTCATCCCCAAGTGACCAACCAAAACTTCAGGTCGATCTAATTCAAACCAGAGAAATTTTCCGCGACGCGCAACCGCTTTGACTCGCGCACCAGTCAGTGAAGTGAGGGCTGCTATTGATTTAGGTGATGTTGCGCGGGGGTGCAAAACATCAATCTTTTTAAATTTCTTGCCGACTATATGTTCAGCTAAACCCCGTCTTACAGTTTCAACTTCAGGAAGTTCGGGCATTTAAAATATCGTAAGCCAATTTAGCGGCGACCTGTTCGGCCTCGCGCTTGGACTTACCCTCGCCAATTTCAAACTTCTCATTTGATACAACTGCTGCAGCAGTAAAACTTTTATTATGATCTGGGCCAGATTCGCTAACTTCATATTCTGGTGTGCCCAATCCACGAGCTGCGCATAATTCTTGTAATGCAGTCTTGCCATCTAAGCCAAGACCAAGAGCATTTGCGGATTCAATCGTTGGTCTAAACCAATTCAAAATAATTTCTTGGGTTGCTTCAAAGCCCTTATCTAAATAGATCGCGCCTACTAGTGCTTCGAGTGAATCGGCAAGAATCGAATTCTTATCGCGGCCGCCGGTGGTCTCTTCGCCCTTACCAATTCTTAAAAATTGACCTAGATCTAATTCACGTGCAATTTGCGCAAGTGCCCGCATATTTACAACGCCAGATCGCAACGGTGATAGACGTGACTCATCTAAATCCGGAAATTTTGTATAAAGCTCTTCAGTAACAACTAATCCGAGAACACTATCCCCAAGAAATTCGAGACGTTCATTAGTTGGAAGTCCACCAAATTCGTAAGCATAAGAACGGTGGGTTAGTGCAAGTTCTAGCAATTCACTTGAAACCGAAGTTCCAAGTGATGCAATCAAACGATCGTACAGATTAAACCTCTACTACTTGACGTGAGTTGTAAGTACCGCAAGTTGGGCAAGCTGTATGTTGCAACTTTGGTTGTTGGCACTGTGCACAATTTGCAATCGCTGCAGGAGTTGTCTTCCATGCGCTACGACGATGACGAGTGCGTGAGCGAGACATCTTTCGCTTTGGTACTGGCACTTTAGGCACCCCTTTTTGCTAATAAATCCATTACTAAAATATGAATTGTTGAAGGGCGTAAGTATCCCTCAAATCCTCAGATATTCAAAAACGGGCCTACTCCCCTGTTGGGCCGGCCCAATTTTCCAATCCAGCCCAGCGAATATCAGCTGGTGCGTGGGCATGGTCTTCGGGAAGTTCAATCCACTTAACGCCGCAATCCGGACA
>CANKCX010000013.1 GCA_947480375.1 Actinomycetota bacterium | reverse complement strand
TATGAATGGATTGCAAACGAAAAACGAATTGCAGATGCAAATGACTAAAGAAGTTGAACCAAAACGCAAATGGTTATTGGCTTTCATACCAATTTGCTTACTTATGGGCGTGTTAGAACTTGCTCGCGCTTTTGATGGAAATAATCGGAGTTGGCTTTATGTTTTTGAATGGCCATTCTTTGGCCTCTTTATTTATTACATGTATTGGAAGTTGGGACAACCTCAAGAGAACTGGGATGACTCTGATGATCCCAAGCGGGAGATAGATTAATTACCAACTTGTATGAAGCGGGCGCCCTTCGGCATAACCTGAAGCAGATTGAATACCTACAACTGCGCGCTCGAAGAAATCGTTAATACTTGTAGCACCTGCATAAGTAAATGAAGAGCGAACTCCAGCAATGATTTCATCTAGTAAATCTTCAACCCCTGGGCGAGCCGGATTTATATACATCCTTGATGACGAGATTCCCTCTTCAAAAAGTGCCTTTCGAGCACGATCAAAAGCGCCATCGTTACTTGTTCGTGCTGCTACTGCGCGGGCAGAAGCCATGCCGAATGATTCTTTATAAAGTCGACCAGTTGCATCTTTATTTAAATCACTTGGTGATTCGAAAGTTCCGGCAAACCAAGAACCAATCATTACTTGCGATGCTCCAGCTGCAAGAGCTAGTGCAACATCGCGTGGATGGCGAACCCCTCCATCAGCCCAAACATGTTTTCCATGTTTCTTAGCCTCGGCTGCACATTCAAGAACGGCAGAAAATTGTGGTCGACCTACTCCTGTTTGCATTCGTGTGGTGCACATCGCGCCTGGTCCAACACCAACTTTTACAATATCTGCGCCAGCTTCTATAAGTGCCTTAGTTCCTTCAGCTGTAACAACATTTCCGGCGACGATTGGGATATTTGGTTTAAGGGCTCGGATTAATTTAAGCGCTTCAATCATTTTAATTTGGTGACCGTGCGCGGTATCAACCACAAGAACATCTGCTCCAGCATCAATTAAAGACTTAGCCTTGGCAGCTACATCGCCATTAATTCCAACTGCACAGGCAATTCTTAATTGATTTTTTTGATCAAGTGCGGGTTGATACAACGTTGCACGAAGTGCGCTCGTCCGAGTCAAGATGCCAACTAACTTGCCATTCTTATCTACTACAGGTGCTAGTCGGCGACGTTCTGAATTTAGAAAATCAAAAGCTTCGCGAGGTGCAATGGAATCTGGAACTGTTACTAAGTCTTTACTCATAATTAACTGGAGCTGAGTGAAACGATCAACTCTTTCACAATCGGCTTCTGTGACGATGCCTACTGGTCTTCCATCTTCAACAACTATAAGTGCGCCATGTGCGCGCTTATTAATAAGGTCAATCGCATCAGCAACAGTTTCAGTTGGTGAGAGAGTTACGGGTGTATCAAAGAAAGTATGTCTTGATTTAACCCACTTAATTACATCGCTAACAATTTGAATCGGAATATCTTGCGGGATTACAGCCATGCCACCTCGGCGAGCAATAGTTTCGGCCATTCGGCGACCAGAAATCGCAGTCATATTGGCTACAACAATAGGAATCGTTGTGCCGGTTCCATCTTGAGTTGAGAGATCTACATCCATTCGGCTAGCAATATTGGATGCACTTGGGACCATGAAGACATCGTCATAGGTCAGGTCGTGGCTTGGGTTATTTAAGAAACGCACGTGTCGGAACTATACCCCTGCCCATGCGGATGGCGGTAGGTCTTGCTAGAGTCTTTGGCATGAGCGAGGACGACGATTCAACAGACGATATTGTCACCGAGGAAATGCTCTGGGAACGCATCCCAGAAACACATGGCTTAGATCGCGCCAATACTTATTACGAATTAAGCGCTCGCATCTATGCCCGTGGCCAATATGACGAAGCGCTCGCATTGGCTGAAACTGCACGCGATATTTATGCCGAACTTGGTTCAGTGGTTCCATCAGATGGTTTGGCTCAGGCGTATTCGGCAATTGGATATAACTTAAATCAATTAAAACGCATGAATGAAGCTGCAACCGCGATGAGTAAAGCAGTCGAACTTTTACGTGAATCTAAATCACCACTTGCAATTGATCTAGCTTGCACCTTGGGCGAATGGTGGTTCTCATCTAAGGAATATGAAAAAACTATCGAATGTATGTCCGATTGCGTTCAAGAACATTTAGTTGACGGAAATGACAGTGGTGCCGCAAATGATTTACATCTAATTGGCTGTGCCCAGCGCGAGTTAAAGAATTATGGACAAGCCCTAGAAGCATTTCAAGAAGCACGAGATTTATTTAAGAAATTAAAAGAAGTTATAAACGTTGCAAGATGCGATCAGAAAATTGCTCACTGCTTAACTGAAGTTGGCGATGGCGAAGCTGCTATTACCGCGGCACAAAAATCGCTCGACGTTTTTGTTACTGCGCATGATCACTACCGTGAGACGTATTCACTTTTTGAATTAGGTAAAGCCCAAATAGTCGCTGGGCTAAGCGAAGATGGCCTAAATACTTTAGACCGGGTCCTCGAAATTGCTACTGATAATGAAAATAAAGATTTTGAATTCATTCTTGATATTGAAGGTCGGATGGCTGACGTATTGCAATCACTTGGGCGTGAGGATGAGGCCGACGAGATTCGCCGCCGTATTAAGGCTGTAGAAGAAGTTATTAAAGAAGATTAATTATTTAGGTGCTGCATGGCCCAGGCGTACATAGCAATTGCGCCTGCAGCAGAAGCATTCATGGAACGTGTTGATCCATATTGCCTAATAGCCAAAACCGTCTCGCAGATATCTACTGCCTCGTCTGACATGCCAGCGCCTTCTTGGCCAAAAAAGAGAACACATTTTGCAGGCAACTTAGTCTTTTCTAACTCTTTAGAGATCGGCAAGTTATCTATTCCAATAATAGGAACGCCATTTTCGTTGCACCATAATTTGAAATCAGCGACTGTGGGGTGATGCATTACATGTAAGTATTTATCAGTAACCATTGCACCGCGCTTGTTCCAATCACGCTTTCCGACAATATGTACCTTAGATACATTGAAGGCATTTGCAGTACGAACAACTGAACCGATATTTAAATCATGTTGCCAATTTTCAATTGCAATCTGCAAGTCGTGACGTTTGGTATCTAAATCGGCGACTATTGCTTCAACGCTCCAATATCGATAATGATCCAAGACGTTTCTACGATCGCCATTTTCTAGAAGCGCTGGGTCAAAATGTTTTTCAGTTGGCCATGGTTTTGGATGCGGACCAACGCCGACCACTGGATAGAATTCACCCGGTCCGATTTCGGCAGTTGTCATACCCAAACATTAGGGGGAGTTTGCATGAAGCAAAAATCCTGGCTACCGATTTACCTCGCACTTGGGTTTGTATGGGGATGTTCTTTCATTTTTATCAAATTAGGTCTGGAATTTTTGACCCCAGTCGGAGTTGCTTTTGGCAGATGTGCACTCGGCGCAATGACGCTACTTTTGATTGCCAAGGTACGTGGCATCTCACTTCCGACAGAGCGTAAAACTTGGTTCGTATTATGGGTAGTTTCTCTTTTATTAAATGTGTTTCCCGGAATTTTATTTGCTTATGCTGAACAAAGAGTAACTTCAGTTCTAGCCGGAATTATCAATGCTTGCACACCACTTGCGACTTTGATCTTTATTCTTTTAATTTTCAGATCTGAAAAAATTGCAATTCACCAGGTAATCGGATTAACCCTCGGTGGAATCGGTGTTTTAACAGTCTTAGGAATTTGGAAGGGGATCGGATCAAGTTCTGCCGTGGGTGTATTCGCACTTCTTGCAGCCATTACTTGTTATGGGCTCTCATTCCCAATCATTAAGAAATATTTATCACCACTAAATTTGAGAGCAGAGGCGCTTGCGGCAAGCCAAGTAACCGCAGCTGCCGTAACGCTCCTACCTTTCTATTTGATAGATGGCATCGCTAAAGATGAATATCGAACCGGGCCAATTCTCGCAATGGTCGCACTTGGAGTCTTCGGCAGCGGCATTGCATATATTTGGAATTTTCAGATTGTCGAACGCGCTGGAAGTTCAATCGCAAGTTCAGTCACTTATCTAACCCCAGTAGTTGCAGTGTTCGTTGGTTGGATATTTCTAGGTGAACACATTTCATGGCATGAACCAGTTGGTGGCGCGATAGTTCTTTTAGGTGCTGCAACATCACAGGGACGATTTAAAAAGAAAATAACGGCATAATTCAATGATGCGCAAACTTATCGCTCTATTTACTTCAGTAAGCATGTCTTTACTTTTAGTGAATCCAGCAAATGCGCTCTCAGTACCTAGCTCGTTTAAGAAATTAGCAAGTGCGCCAGCGCTAGCCAAACCAGGAATTTTGGTAATTGATCCAGAAAGTCAATCTGAAATATTTTCTAGCCAAGCCGAAGTACCAAGAGCCCCGGCATCGATACTTAAGCTAATTTCTTCAGTGACGGCAATTACTGCATATGGCGCAGATAAAACTTTTAAGACAACAATAAATTCCACAGAAGATCCAAATACTTTTTTACTACTCGGTGAATATGATCCATGGTTGACCACCAGTGCGAAAGAAGCCAAGAGTCTTAATCGCGCACTTTCGACGAAATTAATTGGAACACTTACTCAGAGCGGCATTGACTTATCTACGGCCACGATCAAGTTCAACGGATTATTTGAAAAAGATATTTCGAACTTGCGCACTTTTTATGGAAAGAAAATCCATTTTGAACGGGCAACTAAGCAAGATGTCGCAGGCTATTTAAACAAAATTCAAGTTGCAGAAATTAATTCACCACCACTTAGTGAAATTATTGGCTTCACTCTGTTGTGGAGTGACAACACCTTGGCTGATCGGCTTGCACGGAATGCTGCCGATGAAATTGGGTTTACAAGGGATAGCGCTGGAATGAATAAGGCATTTGCGCTGACACTTAAAGGGTTAGATGTTTATTCAACCGGGCTGAGCGTTAAAGATGGAAATGGACTTTCGCATGATGATCGAGTTTCTGCGCGCACAATGGCTGAGTTACTTTGGAAAATTAGAATTGAACCGCAGTTCCAAGCGATTTACGATGGTCTTCCAGTCGCAGGTGTATCGGGCACTCTTAAGAAGCGCTTTAAGAAATATGGAAAATCCGCAAAGGGCCTAATCAAAGCCAAGACGGGGTGGATTAATACATCAGTAACACTTGCCGGATATGTTGAAGTAGGAAATAACGAATATATCTTTGCGGTCATAGCCAATCACGTTAATCCAACCGAAAAATCTCGAGACCAGGCTAGAAATTTAATTGACAAGATGTTGGCCACCATAGCCAAGCCTGCGCAGGCGGCATGAGTAGGCTAATCAAGTGAGTAACTCCAAAATTTCGCCATATATAGCGCTGATGAAATTGCGCGTCGTCGAACTTTTACTCGTAACAACCTTGCCAGCTCTATTTCTTGCAGCAAAAGGCGTTCCTCCTCTTGGTCTGACAATTGCAACTTTAATCGGCGGAACTCTTGCAGCTGGTGCTTCAAATGCATTCAACATGATTATCGAAGTCGATTCAGATCGGTTGATGGCGAGAACTTCAAAGCGACCAATTGTTAGTGGCGCAGTTACCGAGACCCAAGCATTTATTTTCGCATCAGCTTTAACTGTAATTTCCTTAACTATTTTCTCAATATTTACAACGCTTTGGGCAACGGTACTAACTGCCGCTGCAATTGTTTTTTATGTATTCGGTTACACAATTGGGTTAAAGCGTCGTACCTCGCAGAACATTGTTTGGGGCGGAATCGCCGGTTGCATGCCGGTATTAATTGGGTGGGCGGCGGTTACTAATTCACTCTCGCTAACTGCATGGTTATTCTTCTTAGTAATATTTTTCTGGACGCCACCACATTTCTGGGCACTGGCAATTAAATATCGCGATGATTATGCGGCTGCAGGAATACCAATGTTGCCGGTCGTTGCTTCAATTAAATCTGTCGAAAAGCAGATGTGGTTTCACACAATTGGAATGGTAATTACTTCACTTGCCGTAAATTGGAGCGAACATCTTCCATGGTGGTGTTGGGTAATTACAGTCGCAATCGCCCTTGGATTCGGATTAGAACTTCTCAAAATTGATGGACCAGATTCAAATAAGGCAGCTGCAAAGCTTTTTCAGTGGTCAATTACTTATTTGAGCGTTTATTCATTACTGCTTGTTATAGCAGCGCTTGTTGTAAATCCTTAATCAAATCTGAAGCGTGCTCTAATCCAACAGATAGGCGAGCTAACGCATCTGTAATTCCCATCGATTCACGTGTTGCTAGATCTAATCGACGATGGGTCGTAGAAGCAGGATGAGTGATTAGAGATTTACTGTCGCCTAAATTATTTGAGATATCAATAACTTTCAGCGAATCCATGAATTCAAATAGTTTGGCTGAACCACCCTCAATTTCAAAACTCAGAGTTGTTCCAGCACCTGACATCTGCTTCGCTGCTACCTCAAATCCCTTATGCGATTTAAGGCCCGGGTAATTTACGGATTTAATCTTTGGATGCTGCTCTAAGAATTCAGCAATTACTTGGGCGTTCTCATTCATCTTATTGACGCGCAAAGCTAAAGTTTCAAGGGATTTAACTAAGACCCAGGCATTGAATGCGCTGAGAGTCGGACCAGTATGGCGAATAAATGGATTTAAGTAATTTTGAATATAGTCAAAGCCACCAAGGATTGCACCACCAAGTACACGTCCTTGGCCGTCAATATGTTTAGTGGCGGAATACATAACTACATCGGCGCCAAGAGTTAGTGGCTTTTGCAAAATTGGTGAAGCCATAACGTTGTCAACAATTACCGTTGCACCGACTTTATGTGCAAGATCACTGACCATTTTAATATCAACAATTTCTAGCATTGGATTGCTTGGCGTTTCAATGAATACAACCTTGGCCTTAGTTGAAAGTGCTTTTTCCCAATCCGCCTTTGTATTTCCTTTTACAAATTCAACTTCGATTCCCCACTTAGGTAAAATCTCTGAGAGAACTACATAGCAAGAACTAAACATTGATGCGGCTGCAACAATTCGATCTCCTGTTTCAACCATGCAGGCAATAGATGCAAACATTGCTGACATTCCAGAACCTGTAGCAACGCAGAATTCGGCGCCCTCGATTGCAGCCAACCTCTGCTCGAACATTGAGACCGTTGGATTAGCGAATCGGCTATAAACAAAATGATCTACTTCATCAGTAAAAGAGTGCACAGCTTGTTCGGCGCTGTCATATGTGTAACCACTAGTGAGATACATCGCTTCACCAGTTTCACCAAAACCAGATCGCGCAAGACCAGCACGTACAGCCAAAGTTTCTTCGTGCAGATCCCAATCAGGAATATCACCATCGGATGAGTTTGAGGAATTTGAATATCCCCAGGGACGATGCTGATGAGTCATGTGCCAAGTTTAGTATGTAGTGTGGCGACATGAACAAAGCCGCGATACCTGCAATATCAGCCTCGGATTTAACAAAGATATATGGGGAACGTGCAGCGCTTTCGCACGGTAGTTTTGAAGTCCCGGCCGGATCTATCTGCGGATTTGTCGGGCCTAACGGATCAGGCAAGACAACAACAATTCGAATGCTGCTTGGTTTAATAACTCCAAGTGGCGGCACTGCAACCGTTCTCGGTGAAAGCATTTCGCATCCTGAAAAATACTTGCCAAAAGTTGGCGCAATGATTGAAGGCCCAGCTTTTTATCCAGCTCTATCTGGCCGCGAGAATCTAAAAGTATTAGCCGAGCTCGGCGGATTTCCACTTTCAAGAGTTGATGAACTCCTGGCGAAGGTAGATCTATTGGATCGCGGCGGTTCAAAATTTAAGACTTACTCATTGGGAATGAAACAAAGACTTGGAATCGCGGCCGCACTATTACCAAATCCCGAACTACTTATTCTTGATGAACCCACTAATGGATTAGATCCTTCAGGTATTCAAGAAGTTCGCGGCATCATTCGAGATTTAGCAGATAGCGGAACTACCGTTTTTGTTTCATCACACATACTTAGTGAATTAGAAATGATCTGCGAATACTTAGTTATGTTGCGCGAAGGAAAAGTTATCTTTGCTGGCAAAACGCAAGAGCTGCTTTCAGCACAGAAGCCAATGATTATCGCAATTCCGGAATATGACGTTGATTTAGCAAATCTTGCTGCAAAGATAAATGAAATTGGATTTCAAGTTGCCGTAGTTAATGGCAGCTTACATATTGCAGCACCAAAAGAGGCGAGTGCCGAAATAAATAGAAAGGCATTTGATGCCGGCATAACCCTTGCTTCTATCTCGATTGTGCAGCCAAGTCTTGAGGAAACTTTCTTTGAAATGACAGGGGATAACAAATGATTCGCGTAGTTATAGCCGAACTTCGGAAACTTCGTCGCCCCTCGTTATTACTAGGAACAATTGCAACCGTCGGGGGTTTAAGCGCACTTTTTACCTCAATTGTTTTCTTAATGATTAATTCAGAGAGTGGAAATTCAAAACGTGGAGAACGAGTTGGTCCCGAGGAATTAAGCCAAGCGTTGGGGTTAGTTTATGGATTCAAATTAGTTGGGGTCTTTCTAGGGATCGTCGCGCTCTGCATCTTCGCCTCACAAACAGCCCAAGAATATTCATTGGGAACGCTTCGAAATCTCTTAGTTCGTCAACCATCTCGTATGAAAATTCTGGCTGGCAAATTTATCGCGATGAAGTTATTTGCCTTAGTAATGGTTGTTTTCGCGGGAGTACTAAGCATCGGTATTTCATTTGCATTAGCTGGTCGGGCAAAGGTAGATACAACTCTTTGGCGCTCTAGCGCAGCGATGCATATTCTCTTTGAAAGCACGTTAAATATTTTTATTGCCACGCTTTGTTTTGGGGCCTTCGGCATGATTCTTGGCCTGCTTCTCCGTTCGCCAATCAGCGCAATTGCAGTCGGTGTTCTCTGGAATCTGATTCTCGAAAATATCCTGGCGGCATTGATAAATAGCACTGCTAAATGGCTACCTGGGATCAACTTTTCAAATATTGGCGAAGGTGGAAATCCGCTGTTGAGTTACAAACATTCGCTAGCTGTTTCTGGTGCATATTTATTAGTAAGTGGGGCACTTGCTGCAATCTTCTTCAAGCGGCGAGATGTCGCAAATTAGCGACACAAGCCAACATTTTCATAGTTTTCACATGTAAGACCTTTACCCTTGGGGGATAAATCTTCCCTGGGGGCAACTTAAATAATGTTTTTCAATAAATCGAAAAAGAGCACAAGCGCATTAGTGGCGCTCTCTATTTCCCTATCGGTTTTCAGCGCTGATATTTCGCTGGCCAAGACCCCGAAGCCAACCAAGGCACAAATTGATGCTGCGAAGAAAGAAGAAGCGGCAAAGGCTGAAGCGGCCAAAAAAGCAGCAGCAGTTTTAAGTTCGGCCACCAAAACCCTTAATCAATTAACTGCAATTGCAAATACTGCACAAGCTGCTTACAACAAAGCCTTAAAAGAGTTGGCTATTGCAAAGGCCAATGCACAAGCTGCAGCAGAACATGCAGCGAAGACTCAGGCAGAGGTAAATAAAGCCACAAGAGTTATCGGAAAGATGGCATCAAATGCTTACAAACTTGGCGGAGATTTCACAAATATAAATGCACTTTTAAGTGCTAACGGTCCACAAGATTTAATTGATCAACTTACAACGCTTGATAAAATTGGAAATACAAATACTGTTGCATTAAAGCGTTTTAAAGCTGCTGAAGCAGCTGCGAAGATTGCAAAAATTGAAGCGGATCGCACCAAAGCTGCACAAGAAGTTGCAACTGCAAAGGTAGCGGAAGCTAAGAAAGTTGCTGATACCGCAAAGGCGGCACAACAAAAAGAAGTTAATAAGTTGCGCGCAGTTCAAAATAAATTGGCTGCTGAACTTGCCAAGGCGAAGAATTTCCGAGTAACCCTAGAACAACAAAGACAACTAGCATTACTTGAAGAATCAAATGCTGTAACGGCAACAAAGACGCCAAACCAATTCAAAGTCTGGCCAAATAAAGGTTTCACTGGACGTTCAACAATTCGTTCAACTGAAGCAATCAGAACTAAAGCTGTGGCATTCGCGAAGAAACAAGTTCTTGCACGCAAACCATATATTTGGGGCGCACAAGGACCAAATGCTTTCGATTGTTCTGGCTTGGTTTATGCCGCATATAAAGATGCCGGCCTTGGTTATCCAGCTTGGGGTCGATTAAATGCTGCGCTCTATTTCGTTGCGACAAAACGAGTTGCATTCAATGACTTAGTGCCAGGCGATCTACTTTTCTATTCCTATGACGGTTCGGTACAAAATATCCACCACATCACAATTTATGCTGGCAACGGCATGATGTGGGAAGCGAATTCAAGGAATGTAGGCTTGATTTATTCAAACATGTACAGCATCAAGGGCTTAATGCCATCTGGCGGTCGAGTCTAAAAGTTTTATAGAGTGCTCCATGTGAATGGGAAAACGCCAGCTTTAATTGAACTCCGCAGCGCTGTGCGATTCTGGTTTGAAAAATTAGAAGCAAATTCCAAAGTTTGTATTGGTGTTTCTGGCGGAGCAGATTCTTTAGCTCTTGCGGCAGCAGCAAAATTAGAGAGCAAGAATTTTGCAATTGATTTAATCGCTGTCGTTGTAGACCATGGAATTCAGCAAAACTCGGCCGAAGTCGCAGCAGAAGTTAAAAACAAATTAGCAAAAATTGGCTACACGGATATCTTTGTAAATCGCGCTAACATTCAAATTACAGATGGAATCGAAGCATCTGCAAGACGTGCACGTTATAAAATTTTTGAACAAGCAATGGAAACATTTGGCGCCCAAACTTTCTTACTTGGACATACAAAGAATGATCAAGCCGAAGGAGTTCTGCTTGGATTGGCTCGAGGTTCTGGAACCAAGTCTCTATCCGCAATGTCACAAGTTTCCGGCCCATACATCAGACCCTTTCTAAGTATTGATAGAGAAACTACTGAAGCTGCATGTCGTGAAGCGGGAATTGAATTTTGGGTTGATCCGCATAATTCGAATGAAGAATTTACGCGCGTACGTGTTCGTGAAAATATCCTTCCGTTGCTTGAAAAAGAAATTGGCCCTGGAATTGTTGATGCGCTTTCTAGATCGGCAAAAATATTGCGAGAGGATGCAATTGCTCTAGACGATTGGGCAGATGAAGTTTTTGCTCAAATTAATCCCAGCGATATCGAGGTTTCGACCCTGGCCGCGCTTCCAATCGCCATTCGAAGCCGAGTTCTGAGAAAGGCCATTTATGCTGCCGGCGCCCCAATCGGCAGTATTTCAGCGGCACATCTAGAGCCAATCGAGGCTTTTGTGAGTGATTGGCGTGGTCAGGGCCACACTTCGCTACCCGGTGGTGTGAAGGTTTGCCGAATTTCGGGCAGACTTTCGCTCTTGCAGCAGGAATCAAATCAGCCTTAAAAGTAGAAAGAGAATCGCCTCGTGGATCTAGTTACAACTGGCACTGACATTGAACGCGTAATTGTTACTGAAGAAGAAATTCGTGCGCGCTTGAAGGAGTTAGCAAAGCAAGTTGAAAAAGATTACGAAGGCAGAGATCTTCTTTTAATTGGAGTACTAAAGGGCGCAGTAATGACAATGGCAGATTTCGCCAGATCACTGCAGCGTCATATTGAAATGGATTGGATGGCAGTTTCATCTTATGGTTCCGGAACTAAATCAAGTGGAGTAGTTCGTATCCTTAAAGATTTGGACCGTGATATCACAGGACGTGAAGTCATAATCGTTGAAGATATCGTCGATACTGGTTTAACTCTTGGTTGGTTGAAAGCTAACTTAGAATCACGTGGCGCAAAGAGCGTTGAAATTCTTACGATGTTGCGTAAACCTGAAGCCGCAAAAGTAGAAGTCGATGTTAAATATGTTGGATTCGATATTCCAACAGAGTTCGTAGTTGGCTATGGTTTGGATTTTGACGAGAAGTATCGCAATTTAGATTTCATTGGCGTTTTAGCGAAACACATGTATTCATGAGTGAGAAGAACTCAAAGAAAAAGGCTGTACCTGCATCTAATCCAGCAGCAAAACCAGAGGCAAAGAAGAAAGTTAAATTCTCTAAAGCCCGACTCCGAAAGATTTTGCGTGGCCCACTATTCTGGATAGTTCTCTCATTAATTCTTGTTAGCTTCTTTGGTCAGCTTTCTTCAAGTGGCGATAAATTCACCAAGGTCGATACCTCAACAATTTTGGCTGCGATTTCTGCTAATAAAGTTGATTCCGCTTTAGTAATCGATCGCGATCAAAAAATTGAGGTCATTCTTAAATCTGGAAATTACGTAAAAGGTTCAAAGAAGCTTTATGCCTCATATGTGACAGGTGAAGAGCCTCAAATAATTGAACTTTTAACAAGTAATCCACCTCCTAAGAAGTGGGATGTAAAGGTCCCGACTCAATCTTTCTTGATGTCTCTTTTCCTTAGTTTTGCGCCGCTACTTTTAATTGGTTTTCTTCTACTTCTATTTATGGGTAATGCCCAAGGTGGAAATAAAGTTTTCTCATTCGGAAAATCAAAGGCAAAACTTCAAACAAAAGAGATGCCAAAGAACACCTTCGCAGATGTTGCTGGCGCCGATGAAGCAGTAGCCGAATTAATTGAGATTAAAGATTTCCTAGCGTC
>CANKCX010000012.1 GCA_947480375.1 Actinomycetota bacterium | reverse complement strand
GCGGTAAAAAAGGTTGGCGCATTTGGAACCTTTGATTCGCAAGTTGCTACTCCTTTAGCACTTGTAATAACAGAGTTGATTCACAACGCACTTGAACATGGACTGGGCGATGCTGGCGAGAATTTGCGAATTGAAGTTGTTAGAACGCTGAACAATTGTGAAGTAAAAATCATTGATGATGGAGTTGGGCTGCCAACTGATTTCAATTGGGATCAATCCTCGAACTTAGGGCTGCAAATAGTTAAAACTCTGACTGAAAATGAGTTAAAAGGAAGTATTCAATTAATCCGCGTGGGAAGTGAAACCCAAGCGGTTTTAAAGTTTTAATTGATTCTAAGTTTAGGAAATTAGAAGCTGTTTTGATTTTCAAGCATACGAGCACGATTACGTGCGGCACGACGCTTAAGTGCACGACGCTCATCTTCGGATAGACCGCCCCAAACACCAGCATCTTGTCCGCTCTCAAGTGCCCAAGCGAGGCAAGGCTCTTTTACGATGCATCGATTACAAACTTTTTTAGCCTCTTCGATTTGAGCTAGGGCTGGTCCAGTGTTGCCGACCGGGAAAAATAGTTCCGGATCTTCATCGCGGCAAGCAGATTGATGGCGCCAATCCATGAGTTCAGGGCTCCTTCTAAATATTTATCAATAAATCGGGGAAGTAAAAGGTAATGGCTACCATTTACACAAGACGTATTCTCCCGTGGATTGCAGGACATAACAAGGACATTTGCGAATTGATTTTGTGATTTGTGCCCCCGGCGGGAATCGAACCTGCGCACCCGCCTCCGGAGGGCGGTGCTCTATCCACTGAGCTACGGGGGCAAAGTGATTGGTATTTCAGTCTGGATATTAGAGTGAGTGAACTCTACCTGCAAATAATCTGAAATGATTGAGCAATGAATTCAACTCAATCGACTCATTTAGATCATCTCGAAGTTGCTGAGAAAGCTTATTTTGCGACTGGATGCTTCTGGGGAGCAGAGCGAAGATTCTGGCAACTGCCAGGAGTTCTTGAAACATCCGTGGGATATATGGGCGGGGTTCGGGAAAATCCAAGTTACGAACAGGTTTGCACCGGTGTCACAAACCATGCCGAAATTGTTTGTGTCGTTTTTGATCCAAAACTTATTTCATATCGCCGACTTCTTGAAGAATTCTGGGTAATGCATGACCCGACATCTTTAAACAGACAAGGCGGAGATATTGGTACGCAATATCGCAGCGCAATCTTTACAACTTCAGAGCTGCAATTAAGTGAAGCTCTGAAAACGAAGGAGATTTATCAGGCACTTTTAACCGAGGAAGGTATCGGTGAAATAGTTACTCAGATAGAAAGTGCAGAGGCTCACAAATATTGGCTAGCCGAGGAGTATCACCAGAAGTATTTGGCTAAGAATCCAAATGGATACGACTGCCATTCAAGTACTGGGGTCGCATTTAAGGCATAGTTTTGCAGTAGAACGTGTTTTAGGGATGAAACTCCTGTATTTTACGAACCATGAGTTTAGGCGTCTGGGAAATAACGATTGCAGTACTTGGTTTAGTTTTAACTTTTGACTTCGCAATGGCCTATCGCCAACGCAATGTCGAAACATCGATTGGTACTGCAACTAGATGGACCTTGTTCTATATCGCGCTCGCCGTTATTTTCGGAATTTCACTCGGTCATTGGGCGGATGCGCAAGCCCAGAAAGAATTCTTCGCGGGCTGGCTCACCGAGTACTCGCTCTCCTTCGATAATTTATTTGTTTTTGTTTTAATTCTTGCTCGCTTGAAAGTTGCAAAAGAGAAAGAACAATTGGTTCTGCTCTTTGGTATTGCAGCCTCGCTTTTAATGCGCGGTGGCTTTATCGCAATTGGATCAGTCGTAGTTTCCAAGTTCTCATGGGTATTTTTCTTCTTTGGTGCTTTCTTGATCTACACCGCTTATACCTTGATAAAGGAGAGCGAAGAGGAAGAGTGGGAAGAGGGCCGGTTTATTAAGTATTTACGAAGTAAGGGCGCCTCAACTTTTACCCTTGCTCTCGTAGCAATTGCTATGACCGATGTGCTCTTTGCTTTCGATTCAATCCCAGCAATCTTCGGGCTAACTAAGGACCCTTACATAATCGTTACTGCAAATATCTTTGCGCTTATGGGTCTGCGCCAGCTCTACTTCTTAATTGGTGGCCTAATGCAGAAGTTGGTTTATCTAACTGAAGGCCTATCTGCAATTCTGGGTTTCATCGGAATTAAATTATTAATTGAAGCCTTACATGCACAGCATTGGGATCACATTGGAAGTTTTCAAATCCCACATATCTCATTACAAGTCAGCTTAGGTTTTATCATCGTAACTCTTGGACTTACTGCGATCATAAGTTTGGCTAAAACTCGCAAGGGTTAATATGGCAAAACTTTCTGCTCTTCCTCTTGCTCAATTACAGCAACGTAAGAGCGCTAAATGGCGTGAATTTCCGGCGGATGTTCTGCCGCTTCCCGTGGCTGAAATGGATTTTGAAATAGCCAAACCTATCCGCGATGTTTTATCGCAAATGATTGGTGGTTCAGATACCGGATATCTGGGACCGATTCCAGAGCTAGGAATTAACTTCGCAAAGTTTGCAAAGGCGCGGTGGGGCTGGGAGATCGACCCAGATCAAGTTTTCACTGCAACTGATGTTGGTGTTGGCATGGTTGAAATGGCCCGAACCGTTGTGAAACCGGGCGATTTAATAATGATTAATTCACCGGTCTATCACAATATGAATAATTGGATTACTGAATTAGCTTGCAAACCCTTTGATGCACCTCTTATTAAAGATGGATTGCATTACACAATCGATTTAGATGCAATCGAAAAGGGATATAAAAGTGGTGTTAAGGCCCACTTCTTATGTAGCCCACATAATCCAGTTGGAACAGTTTTTACTAAAGCTGAACTTGCAATACTTGCTGAACTAGCAAAAAAGTACGGTGTGACTGTATTTAGCGATGAGATTCATGCGCCACTTACATACAACGCCGCTGAATTCACTCCGTTTTTGGCAGTTAGTGAAACCGCCCGTGAAGTTGGTATCTGTGTTACAGCAGCAAGTAAAAGTTGGAATTTAGCAGGGCTAAAGTGCGCAACCATTATTACTGCGCATCCAAAGCAGTATGAACGAGCAAAGGCTATGCCAATGGCAGTTCACTACCGGGCTTCGCTATTTGGCGCAGTCGCATCGGCTACGGCATACGAGTGCGTTGATTGGCTAGATAGTGCGATCGAAACTATGGATAGCAACCGTAAATTTATTGCCAAGCTGTTAACCGAAAAGCTGCCAAGTGTTGGGTATCGGATTCCCGATTGTTCATATTTAGCCTGGCTCGATCTAACTTCACTCAACCTTGGAGCAAATCCAAGTGAAATTCTTCTGGAAAAGGGCAGGCTTGCGCTCAATTCAGGAATTACCTTTGGGCCAGAGTCTGGACAGTTTGTCCGTTTAAATTTTGCTACGAGTGAAGAAATCATTGCCGAGGCAATTTCTAGAATTGTGTCGTTGGCCTAGAGCAAGACAACTAGTAAACAGTTGCGGTAGATTTATCCCATGCTTAAAGCGTTACGCCGATTGATGGCGACACTTACATTCCTTGCAGTTATTGCTGCAGGAATAAAGGCTGCATTCGAATGGGTGGCGCAAAGTGGCGATGACGATCATGAAGTCTTTGCTGACGATGATCGCGAAACTGTCTAATAAAAAATAATATGGATTACGTTGCAGGAAGTTGCAATATTGGTAAAGGCGAAATTCGCCGCCGTCAGTTTGTCGCCCTTATCGGCTTAGTTTTATTACTTGTTACAACCGCTGGTTTATTAACTTCTGATACCGCAAAGAGCGCACGTTTTAGTGTTTTTGTTCCAGCTCTTATTTTCTCAGTTGGCTTCATTCAATCACGGCGCAAATTCTGTTTAGCTTTTGGGCTGATGGGAACATTTAATTTTGGATCAATGGGTAAATTATCAAGAGTAGCTTCGCCACAGGATCGCAAGGCAGATCGTAAAACCGCACTTTCTATCTTGATTCAGGCACTTTCACTCGCGCTTACCATCACGCTAATTATTTATTTACTTCCGTTTTAACTTAGTAAATAAGAAGTAAAGCGCAGTACCAATTGCGATTCCCCAAATTAAATCAATAAAAATTACGATTGCTGCTGTAATTAAGAGAATCGATGAATCCAACCTAGTCGTCCGCAAGATTTCTCGCAGATTGGCCGGGCTTGCCATTCGATATGAAGTTCCGAGTAATACGCCGGCTAGTGCCGCAGTGGGAATTTGCGAAATAATTGGTGAAAGAATTAAAACAACCGCCAGCAGAAAAGCTGCATGAAATATTGCGGATAGTCTGGATGCGGCGCCAGATCTGATATTTACACCAGTACGCGCAATTGCCCCGGTTGCGGGCATTCCACCAATTAGCGATGAAAGCATCGATGCCAAACCTTGACCAAAGAGTTCGCGGTTAGGTTTATATTTGTGTTCATCATCGTGAATATGTGCCATTTGATCGGCAACTCGAGCCGATAATAGTGATTCGATTGATGCAAGAAGTGTAATGGCGATAACAGCAGAAATTAGTTCGTAAACTCCAAGACCAAATAATTCAAATTTTTGCACATGAAAAATAGCCTTTGGTAGGTCGCCAACTTTGGGGACATTTATACCAACTATTACTACGACAATTGAACTTACGATTATTGCCAGAAAGCTTGCAGGTATATGAAATTTTATTTTAAATTTATGCGCCAGCTTTGGATATGTGAATTTCACTAGCAAGGTTAAGAAAACTACAAATATTGCAGAGTAATTCAGACCGCTATCTATTGCACCTTTTATTGTCTTCCAGGCAGTTGCAACGGTCCGTCCACCATCAATTGAGGGCGTTGCAAGCGCAGTGGGCATTTGTTGTAGCGCAATTACAATTGCAATCCCAAGTGTGAAGCCCTCCATCACTGGCCAAGGGACTCGATTAATTATTGAACCAGCGTGCAATAAACCTAAAACTAAAGTTAGAAGGCCAGCAAAGAAACCAAGTGGAATAAGGGACTCAACACCATATTTTGTAACGATTGGAACTAAGACAACAGTCATTGCGCCGGTTGGGCCGCTGACTTGGTAATTGGAGCCACCAAATATCGCCGCTATTAGGCCAGCAAATATTGCAGTGATTAATCCAGCAGCCGCGCCTGCTCCGGTAGTTATTCCAAAGGCAAGAGCCAAGGGGAGAGCGACAATTCCGACCGTGATTCCGGCAAGTAAGTCTTTGCGCCAATTAGTGCGAGCACTTTTATAATCAGTGCGATTTGGGAGAAATTCTCTAAGGCGATTCATTTCACTCAAATCTTACTGCCAGATTAAGCAAAGTGGTGTAACTTAAAGTTAATTACGGATTAGGAGTTCTTATGGAAATCATTATCCACGCCAGGAACGCAAATTTGGCAGAAGACTTTAGAGAGATAGCAACCGAGAAACTCAAATCCCTAGATCGTTTTAGTGTAAAAATTGAAAGTTTGAAAGTTGAGATAAAGCACGAACAGAATCCACGCTTTGGAAAGTCCTCTCATGAGGTTTTGCTAACAACAAGTGGCGCAGGACCTTTTATGCGAGCAGAAGGCGCTGGTTTTAATGATGTTGCGGCATTCGATAAGGCAGTCTCTGCCCTTGAATTACAGATTAGAAAAAAACACGAGAAATCTAAAGACATAGGCCATGAAAGTGTGAGGAAGCCAAAATAGAAATTTTTCAATCAATCGGCAATGGGCTTGTAGAAGCTTGGTGGATGTTCTTCCATACTTTCTGGGCGCTGGTTATCGGCTTCACGCTTTCTGGCGCGGTCCAAGCATTTGCATCACGCGCAAAGATGAAAGAACAATTAGGGGATGACAGCTTTAAGAGCCTATTCAAAGCATCGCTTTTTGGGGTAATTAGTTCATCATGTTCATATTCCGCAAGCGCGCTTTCTAAGAGCCTCTTCTCTAAGGGAGCAAACTTCACGGCATCGATGGTCTTTATGTTTGCAAGCACGAATCTTGTTATTGAATTAGGACTGGTTCTTTGGATTTTAATGGGCTGGCAATTTGCAGTTGCAGAATTTATTGGGGGCACAATAATGATTTTGCTTCTGAAAATACTTATTCCAAGGTTGGTTCCAGCGCACTTGATCGCAAAATCTCGCGAAAGTTATGAGATGAGTGAGAGCGCTAATTCATCACGCAAGCCAACTTGGCACGATGCAGCTGGATACACAATTGGTGATTTCAAAATGCTTCGCATCGAATTGGTTATTGGGTTTGTAGTTGCGGGCTTGGCCGCCAAATTAGTTCCAGCTTCGTTTTGGAACGCACTTTTTATTTCGGGCCATGGGCTAATTTCAAGTATCGAGAATGCATTTATTGGGCCAGTAATAGCCTTCATAAGCTTTGTATGTTCGGTTGGAAATGTTCCACTTGCAGCAGCGCTCTGGCATGGTGGCATCACCTTTGGCGGGACAATCTCTTTCATCTTTGCTGACTTAATTTCGCTGCCACTTGTACTTATATATCGCAAATATTACGGAACTAAATTGGCGATACGCCTTACCTTGGTTTTCTGGTTGGTCATGAGCCTAAGCGGGCTTATTACCGAAGCTATTTTTAAAGCAATAGGGCAAATTCCAGCGCCATCGCATCAGATGGCACATGCAAATTCAATTGGTTGGAATTACACAACGATCCTCGATTTTATTGCGCTGCTACTTATCATCTGGGTTTATTGGATGTATCGAAATCGCGTGATTGATAGCGAAGATCAAGAGTTTGCTAAAGATTGGGTCTGCGGCATGCAGGTTCGGATTTCAGATGCACCGGCAAGCTACGAACTAAATGGAAAGATGTATTACTTCTGTATGCCGGGATGCAAAGATAGTTTTGCAGATAATCCAGGAAAATTTATTTCGGTGGACAAGTAAAGCCAAATTCGCTTTGAACTGCAGTTGGCACAACCGAACACCCAACTGTTGCTGTTCCAAAATCTACAACTTCCCACTTACCATTAACTGATTTAGCAAAACCATATGCAGGATCTGTTACTGGAAGATAAGGAACGGTCGTAAAAACAATCCATTTTCGATCTACGGTAGATATTCGCTGATTTACGACAGATGCAAAGAAATTGCTTCCGAATTCATCTTGTTTCAATTTAGTAATCTGTGCCGCAACTCCGGCTGGCACCGGCATGCCCTCGTTATAGTTATTAATATCAGGTGCAAACTTTGTCGGATACTGAGCAAGAATTACCCAAGGAATTACGACGCTGCTTAATTCGCCTTCGGCATAATCAGGCCACTTAAGAGTCCAACCAGATTCTGTGGCCATGCCATCCGGTAATCGCTTTGAAATTTGTGCCCTTACTTTTTTGCTCTCCCAATTAACTAATTTGGGATATTTTGATTCAAACTGGGTAATTAGTAATTTAATTCCATCGCGCATTTTTGAATCTTGAGGGCGCTCATTTCCGGTTGGAAGTCCGCAGCCGGTAAGAATAAGTGCGCTTGCCAATAAAGCGATTGCGTATTTGGCGAGCTTCATAAGTCGAAGCGTATCGGGGAAAGGCCGTTTCAATTTGAAATAGTTGAAAGTTCAATTAATATAGGGCTTATAGTTCAATCAATTAGCTATCAAATTTTTTAAGAGGAGTCCTAAATTGCCTGCAGTTACCGTTGCTGACATAACTATTCTTCCAAGAGTTATTGCTGAATCGGGAGCAAGAGCCCGCAGCGTTAAGAGCGTTACAACTGCGCCACAAGGATTTGAAGGTGAAGGATTTCCGGTTCGTCGCGCATTTGCCGGAGTAGATATTGCAGAGCTCGATCCTTTTATTCACTTAGATCAGATGGGCGAAGTTGAATATGCGCCAGGTGAACCAAAGGGAACTCCTTGGCACCCACATCGCGGTTTTGAAACCGTTACATACATAATTGATGGCATCTTTGATCACAAAGATAATCATGGCGGCGGCGGAACAATTACAAATGGCGATACGCAATGGATGACTGCAGGTGCGGGAATTTTGCACATTGAAACTCCGCCAGAACATTTAGTAATGAGCGGTGGTCTCTTTCATGGTTTCCAACTCTGGGTAAATTTGCCAGCTGCTAAAAAATGGTCAAAGCCGGCCTATCAAGATCTTCGTGCATCTGATGTGAAGCTTCTTGGATCAAGTGATGGTGGAACTTTAATCCGCGTTATTGCTGGCGAAGTTGCTGGAAATATTGGCCCGGGTTCAACTCAGACTCCGATTTCGATTGTGCATGCAACTCTTGCGCCAGGTGCAAAGTTAACTTTGCCTTGGAACAAAAATTACAACGCACTTATTTATACTTTAAATGGCCACGGAAGTGTTGGCGAAGAAGCTCGGCCAGTTCATATGGGGCAACTAGCCGTGATGGGCGAAGGTGACACATTGGTTGTTCAAGCAGATCAAACTCAAGAATCAAGATCACCAGAGATGGATGTATTAATTCTTGGCGGTCTGCCAATCAAAGAACCCGTAGCTTGGATGGGGCCATTTGTAATGAATACCAAAGCCGAAGTTCTAAAGGCCTTTGATGATTTCCAAAAGGGTTTGCTTGGAACTATTCCTGCAGCAGACATCACTGGCGTGCATGGCGCACCACGTGAAGTTGTTGAAGGAAACTAAAGGGCTTTAAGAGCGCTTACAACTTTAGTTAGAGAATCCTTAGCATCACCAAAGAGCAAGGTTGTCTTTGCATCGTATAGAAGATCATTTTCAATACCCGCAAATCCTGGACGCATTGATCGCTTTAGGAAAATAACATTTCCTGCATCTGCAACATCAAGAATTGGCATGCCATAGATAGGGCAACCGGGAGTTGTTTTAGCAGCTGGGTTAACGACATCGTTTGCACCAACAACTAGAACTACATCTGTTTGTGGGAATGTTGGATTGATTTCTTCCATCTCTACAAGTTGTTCGTAAGGAACATTTGCTTCTGCAAGCAGAACGTTCATGTGGCCAGGCATACGACCAGCAACTGGGTGAATTCCATATGCAACTTCAACGCCTTTTGCCGCCAACAGATCTGCAAGTTCGCGAACTGTGTGTTGGGCTTGGGCAACTGCAAGTCCGAAACCAGGAACGATAACAACACGTTGGGCATAGTTAAGAAGAATTGCAACATCATCAGGAGAACCTGATTTAACTGAACGAGCTTCGCCACCTTCTACCAATGCCTGTGGCTTGGCAGTAAATGCACCGAAGAGAGTTCCGAATAATGAGCGACCCATTGCTTCTGCCATTTTGCGAGTCAAGATTGTTCCTGATGCGCCAACAAGAGTTCCTGCAACGATCAATAAAGTTGATTGCAATACATATCCGCTTGCCGCAACTGTTAAACCAGTAAATGCATTTAATAGTGAGATAACAATTGGAACATCGGCGCCACCAACAGGAAGTACGAAGAGCACACCAAATAGAAGTGCAAGCAAGCCCATGACCAGAAGTGGGGTATTTCCGCCAGAGGCGATTGTCCAACCACCTGAAGCTAGAACTCCTGCAAGAGTGGCAGCGATAACGAAGCGACCACCAGGAAATACAACTGGGCGGGTTGTCATTAACTCTTGTAACTTCAAGAAGGTAATTACAGAGCCAGAGAATGATGTTGAACCAACAATCACTGTGAATACGGTAGCGATTAAGTTCGCCGTTGAAGGCTTTCCTTCAGCGCTTAGATTTAGGTATTCAACAATTGCTACAAGTGCTGCAGCACCACCACCGACACCATTAAATAGTGCAACTAATTGTGGCATTTGTGTCATCTGAATCTTACGAGCAGCTGGTACGCCAACTAATACGCCGAAAGCGATAGCGGCAATAATCAAAAGCGTGTTGTGGTGCTCTTTTGATGATGGATCAAAGAAAACGATTACGGTCGCGATCGTTGCACCAAATGCACCAATTAAATTTCCGCGGCGAGCTGTCTTAGGAGCAGATAAGCCTTTGAGCGCCATAACAAATGAAACTGCGACACCTAGACCTAGGAGAGCATAAAGATTTGAATTCATTACTTCTTACCGCCCTTCCCCTTAAACATTTCCAGCATGCGATCGGTTACGACGAATCCGCCGACCATATTTATTGTTGCAAGTACCACTGCAAGAATTGCGAGCGTGGTTTCTAGTGTGCTGGTCGCGCCATCTGCCACAAGGATTGCACCAACCAAGATAATTCCGTGGATTGCATTTGCACCTGACATCAGCGGTGTATGAAGTGTGGTTGAAACCTTTGAAACTACTTCAAAACCTACGAATACCGAAAGTACGAAAATTGTCAGAATTGCCATCGTTGTCATTTCTTGCCCTCCGGTGTGCGACGTGAGCCGCCGTGTGTAAGTGTTGCGGCATCAATAATTTCATCTGAGAAGTCAGGGATTACATCACCAGTTGGTTTTCCGTCCACGCTCTTGGTCATTAGCAAGAGCAGATTTACAACGTTTCGCGAGAACAACATCGATGCGTGATATGGCAGCTGGCTTGGTACATCTTTGCCGCCCCAAATAACCACGCCATTTGAAGTTGTAAGAGTTTCTCCTGGCTTGCTTCCTTCAACGTTTCCGCCAGTTTCAGCAGCAAGATCAACAATTACTGCGCCTGATCGCATTGCAGAAACCATTTCGCCAGTTACCAATCTTGGCGCTGGTCTTCCTGGAACCGCGGCAGTTGTAATAACAACATCTGCTGCTGCTAAATAAGGAGTAAGAAGTTCACGTTGCTTTGCAGCGCGCTCTTCGGTCATTTCGCGGGCATAACCGCCGGCACCTTCTAGAGCTTCTAGTTCTAGGGTAATAAATTTTGCGCCCATTGATTTAACTTCATCTGCAGAAGATGGTCGAACGTCATACGCACTTACTACAGCGCCAAGACGTTTAGCTGTTGCAATCGCTTGAAGCCCAGCAACACCTGCACCAAGAACAACAACCTGTGCTGGCGTAACTGTGCCGGCGGCTGTCATAAGTAGTGGGAAGAATCTTGGTGAAAGTTCAGCAGCGACTAAAGATGCACGGTAACCAGCGCACAAAGCTTGTGATGTCAGAGCATCCATAGATTGCGCACGAGAAATTCTTGGAACTAATTCAAGTGAAAGCGCAGTTACGCCAGCACTTGCTGCGGCGTCAATCGAATCTACTGAAGTTGTAGGAGATAGGAAAGAAATTGTTAGCGCCCCTTTTTTCAGGGATTTCATCTGGTCAGGAGTTAATGAAGTAACTGATGCAATGACATCGGCATCACTTATTACATTGCCACTCTTAACTTGGGCGCCTGCTGCGGTGTATTCAGAATCAGGAAAACCAGATGCGGCACCTGCTCCAGATTCAATTACGACCTCGAGGCCAGCTTTTGTTAATTTGGAAATGATGTCTGGAACGAGAGCTACACGTGCTTCGCCAGACCGGATCTCTTTAGCTACGGCTATTCGCATTCGAAAAGATTAGTGCTTAATAAGTGCAATGTCTGCCGGAATTGCCCACCTTTTGCCAGCGCTATCGGCTAATTAGTGGTTGCCCTCAATTTCGCCACGAACCAGGTGGTAAAGAATTGCTTGAATCGTTGTACGACGGTGATACGCCTCACGCCAGATGACTGATTTCGAACCATCAATCACATCAGCCTCTACTTCTTCTCCGCGATGGGCAGGCAAGCAGTGCATAAATATTGAATCAGATGCCGTAAGGGACATTAAATTTTTGGTGACCGCGTAAGGGGCAAGTGCCTTTAATTTCTCACTTCGAACTTCTTCAGGATCTCCCATAGACATCCATACATCTGTATAGACGACGCTAGCGTCTTTCACCGCAACTTCAGGATCAGTTAAGACTTCAATCTTGGCACCACTCTTACTTGCAATATTTTGAGCAACTTTAATTGCGGAATCTGACGGTGCCCATTTTCCAGAAGGTGTCGCGACAACAACATGGGCTCCCATAATTGCGCCCATTGTTAACCAGGCATGAGACATATTGTTACCGTCACCAACATATGTAAATTTGCGTCCAGAAATATCTGAACCAAATACTTCGCGGATCGTTAGCCAATCAGCAAGTAGTTGAGTTGGATGGTCGGTATCTGTAAGACCATTCAAAACTGGAATAGTTGAATGTGCACCAAGTTCGTCAACATCAGATTGGGCAAAGGTACGAACAATTAGTGCGCTCGCAAACCCACTTATAATTTTTGCAGTATCTGAAATTGTTTCACCGCGGCCAATTTGTAAATCATCACCACGTAAGAAAATTGGGGTCCCGCCAAGGTGGGCAACAGCTGTTTCGGAAGCAAGTCTGGTCCTGGTGGATGACTTGGTCATATAAATAGCGACAGTTTGGTTTGCTAACGCATCTTTTGATCGAAATGGATTCTTGGCAAATTGCGCGGCGGTATCAAGAATTAAATCGACATCTTTTCGAGAGAGATGTTCGGTGCGCAATAGGTCTTTCATCATTCAATAATACCCAATAACAGAGCTTGCCTCGGTAGAATTTGGAACATGGGAATCTTCACTCGAGCACCTAAATCAGCACCAGGTCTGGGGGATTTACAGCCATTTGCTGATGTATTAGAACGCGAAGATACCCGGCTCTCAAATGAAGATGGCGATCACGAAAGATTTGCGCACTATGTTCGCAAAGAGAAGATTGTCGAATCAGCAGTAACCGGCAAGGCGGTACGTGCGCTTTGTGGCAAGAAGTGGGTTCCGACAAGAGATCCTGAAAAGTTTCCAATCTGCCCGTTATGCAAGAAAATATTTGACGGCTTAAAGAAGGAATGAAAAAGCGAGTCGCAGGGCTATTAATTTTTGGGCTGTTGGCTTTAAATTTTGCAACCACACCAATAGCTAGCGCCGAAGATCGCCAACTACGAAAAATTTTCTCCGGCTGGATGACTGACTACAGCACATATGGCGATACAACTAAAGGGCAGATCCAAGCGATGGATTATGTAGTTGCACATTCGGAAATGTTTGGTCAGATACTTCCATTTTGGTACACGCTAACAAGTGCCACAACAATTAAAGATAAATATGTAACACAAAATTCGATTGATAAAGCTATACCAATTGC
>CANKCX010000011.1 GCA_947480375.1 Actinomycetota bacterium | reverse complement strand
CAAAAGAAAATGCAACTTACGCCGCAAAACCTGCTTTCTATAACTAGTATTTAACCCTGAATACAACAGGGGGAAGTATGAGCAAGAAGAATTTACGTATAGGTGTTATCGGTGCTGGCCGCATTGGCATCGTTCACTCTGGAAGTGTCAGTGACACACCAGGCGCAGAAATTGCAGTCATCGTGGATGCGATCGAAGAGAGCGCCGCAAAACTAGCAGCGCAATACGGAGCCAAGCACACTACAAATGTTGATGACATTTTTTCCAAAGGCGATGTTGATGCAATCATCGTTGGGTCACCTACCCCTACCCATGTTGATCTAATTAGCCGAGCAATTGATGCCGGAATCCACGTCTTATGCGAGAAGCCGGTAGATCTTGATATCAACCGTGCAAATTCAATTAAAGAAAAGGTTGCGAACGCCAAAACCAATGTTTCTATAGGTTTTAATCGCAGATACGATCCAAACTTCGCCGCAGTTTATGCTCGCGTAAAAGCTGGTGAACTTGGAAACCTCGAGCAATTAATTCTGACAAGTCGCGATCCTGCACCACCACCACAGGCCTATGTTGCTGTTTCTGGTGGAATATTCCGCGACCAAGTAATTCATGATTTCGATATTGCTAGATATTTTGTTGGAGACATCGTCGAAGTAAGTACCTTCGCAACAAATGCTTTCAGCTCTGAAATTAAAGCTGAAGGCGATTTCGATACTGCGCTAACAAATATGCGAAGTGCCGATGGCAAATTGGTTTCAATCGTCAGCTCCCGTCACGCAGCCTATGGATACGACCAGCGGTTAGAAGCATTCGGCGAAAAGGGAATGTTGCAGGTTTCAAATATGGCCCCAACAACTGTGCGAAGTTTCAAAGCAGATCACAGTGAACAGCGCGATCCTTATCTTGATTTCTTCCTAGAACGATATGCCGCCTCGTACCGCAAAGAACTTGCGCTATTCATCGAGAGCATCGAGACTGGAAAACAACTCAACCCGACTTATGAAGATGGCTGCAAAGCGTTAATTCTTGCTGACGCTGCTACCGAATCTGCCAAGACGGGTCGTGTTGTAAAGCTTTAGAAGCCTTCTGCCTCTAATTCTGCAAGGACTGCGCGGAGATATTCCACGCTAGCTTTTGCATCTGCAAATGGTCCGGCGCCAACAGCTGGTTCAGCGCTTAAAGCATTGTCTTGTTCAAGAACGAACCAACCCTCATAGCCAGCTTTGATTAAGTTGCGCACTATCTCTTTAATATTTGCATCACCTTTGCCAAGTGGCGTATATAGCCCTGCAAGCATTCCATCGTAATAAGTAACTTCATGGCTGCGAACTTTTTCTGCCATTTCACTATTTACATCCTTCAAATGTGAATGTGCAACGCGGTCGGCATGTTCCTTAGAAAATGCAACGATATCTGTTCCACCAATCATCATGTGGCCAGTGTCTAAGCAGAACGGAATTGTTGAACCTTTAATTACTCGGTTTACATGATCTGCGGTTTCAACCATCGTTCCAACATGAGGATGCAGCACTGACTTCACGCCAATCTTTGCTGCCTCTGCTTGAATTCGATTTAAATTATTGAACAAGATATCCCATTCGGCATCAGTAAGAATAGGAAGTTTTTCGTCATAGCCAACAATTCCGGAATTCGCCGCAAGTACTAATGTCTTAGCGCCGGCAGCAATATAACCTTCGAGTTCCTTCGCAACTCCAGGAATTGGATCATGATCAGCGCGGTGCAAAATTACTGGAACAAATCCACCAACTGCGGTCATTCCATGCTCTTTTAGAATTGAAGCCTTAAGCGCTGGCTCCATTGGCAAGAAACCTTCTGGTCCAAATTCAGTTGCACTAAATCCAAGTTCGGCCATCTCCTTTAGAACTCGTGCTGGTGACATTTGATGTCCCCACCCTGGAACTTCACATACACCCCATGAAATTGGTGCTGCAGCGATCTTTGCGTTCTTTGCGCTCATTTAGTGCTCCTGTCATTTTTATTTTTTAGATTTGCTATTGCTTGTGGTTTACCGCCAGTTAAGAAATCACGCACACCTTGTGCTGCAAGTACATAAGTAGCAATTGTTGCTTGCTTACTTAGCCCCATCACATGAGGAGTTAAAACTGTATTCTCGTGGTCAAAAATTGGATGGTGCTTTGGTGGTTCTGGATCGAATACATCAAGGCCAATTCCGCCAAGGTTTCCACTATTTAATGCAGATAAAGCTTCGTCCAGATTGATTAGTGCACCTCTTGAACAATTGACCAAGATTGCACCGGGTTTGATTATTTTAAATTCGGCGCCACCAATTAGCCCATTTGTTTCAGTAGTCAGGGGAAGATGCAAGGTGATTACATCCGAGGTTGCTAAGAGTTCTGCTATTGATGCAGAGCGCATTTCATTAGGGACTTGCACATAAGGATCAAAAGCAATCACTTTCATTCCAAAAGTCTGTGCAATCTTTGCAACTCGAGCACCAATTCGACCGAAGCCAATAATTCCTAAAGTCTGATCTTCTAGATCGCCAACTGGGTATTTAACCCGATTGTTCCAATCACCTGCTGCAACAAGTTTCGTTAGAGGTCCGAGCCGCTTTGATAGGTGGAGAATGTGAGCAAAAGCGCCCTCGGCAACTGCATTTGTATTGCTTCCTGGCGTAATTACTACAGGAATTTCCCGTGCATCTGCCTCGGCTAAATCAACTAATTCGGTACCGACACCAGTCCGTGCAATCACTCTTAAGTTCGGCATCTGATCAAATACTGATTTATTAAATTCAAATGCGGCACGCACAAGTGCACCTTGCGCAACTGCTAAATCAGCAGAGTTCGGATTTTCAATATAAATAAAATCAGATCCCAAAATTGGCGCAACGATTTCTGTTGCTATTGGTCCAAGACCAACAATTATCGGATTTACTGGTGAATTCATTACTTTGAAATCGCTGCCGTTGTTCCAGTTGCTGGCTTAATTGCAACCCACTTCTTTGATTCTGCTGATTCTTCAATGGCAGAAACCACCCTTGCCGCCGAAACTGCATCATGGATATTTGAATTCTTTGCAACTCCCCCAAAATAGGCTTCAAGGAATTTACGGGCCTCAACAATTTTAAGGTCGTCATAGCCCATTGAAGTTCCGGCTCCTGGTTGGAAATTTGCAAAATCGCCAAAGCCTGGTGATGCCATTACACGTTGGTATCCCACGTGGTCACCCTTTCGACCGATTGCAATTTCAATTTCATTCATTCGTTCAAAATCCCACTTAACCGAACCTTCGGTTCCATAAATTTCAAAGGTATAACTTGCGCGTGGACCAACTGCCACACGTGATGCTTCGATTGTTCCAACCGCACCAGCAGCAATTGCGTTATCTGCAAATCGAATCAGAGCGCCACCATAATCTTCGTTTTCAACTGGCTCCATCTTTCCGCCCTCGATAACCGAGAAGTGGGTACCGCTCCCCATTTCTAAGACAGGTCTTTCGGTAATAACAGTCTTCGTAATACCACTTACCTCTGCGATTGGTCCGACTAAATACTGAACTAGATCTGCAAGGTGCCCCATCAAGTCGCCAAGTACACCGCTGCCGGCAAACTTGCGAATAAAGCGCCAAGAGAGTGCGCCATTTGGTTCTGCTGAATAATCTGCAAAGAATGTTCCACGAATATTTGTGATGCGACCTAGAGCGCCACTAGCAATCAATTGTTTTGCATGTTCAACCGCCGGGGCATTTCGATAGTTAAAACCGATGGTTGTGGTTACACCGGCTGCAATAGCTGCTGCTTCGACCGCTTCGGTTTCAGTTGCGCCACGTCCTACTGGTTTTTCGATCCAGAAAGATTTGCCTGCTTTTGCGGCTGCAATTCCGATTTCAGCATGCAAGAAATTTGGCGCACAAATTGAGACGACATCGACTTCTGGGTGCGCCAGAACATCTTTGTAATCGAGCGTTGATGATTCATATCCAAGAACATTGACTGCATAGTCTGCGCGCTCTTGAACATTATCAGCAGCGATAATTAATCGGGGTTTGATGCCAAGTTCAGGATAAACAATCGGCAATGATTGGTAGGCGCGCGAGTGCACTTTGCCCATCCAACCAACACTTATGAGGCCAACACCTACTGGGCGATTTGGGATAGCTGAAGTCATTTTTTCCTTACTTCTTAAGTTGGGTAACTAGGTTGGAAATGGCATTAGCTAGCAAAGTCGAATCAGATCCAATTGCAATGAATTTGAATCCCTGTGCGATGAATGCTTCTGCGGCGCTTGCATCGGCAGCCAAGATTCCTGCAACTTTATTATTTGCTTTCGCCGCTGCAACTACCTTTGCTGCCGCTTCGACAAACTTTGGGTTCTTAAAATCACGTGGAACGCCCAGAGCAAAACTTAAATCAAGTGGCCCAACAAATAAGAGATCTACGCCATCTATCTTTGAAATCTCTTCCACATTTTCAAGCGCCTTCAAAGTTTCAATTTGAATTATGCATGCAGCCTTTGCTTTTTCGGTGAGGCCAGTTAAATCACGTCCCCACTTTGCAGAACGGTTATAGGTTGCTACTCCACGATCACCGAATGGTGGATATGACATATGTTTAACAACTGCGGTCACTTGTTCTATCGTTTCAAGTCGTGGAATCATCACACCGGCTGCACCGGCATCAAGCGCGCGGCCAATACGAATTCTTTCAGATGATTCGACGCGAACTAAAGTTGGAATTGAATAAGCCATTCCAGCGACAACGGTTGGACCAATTAAATCTTCACCACTTCCGCCATGTTCAAGATCAAGCAATACCCAATCGGCACCAGCAACCGCAGCTATCTCGGCAGCCATTGGCGAACCCATCCCGAGAAAGGTTCCGATTGTTAACTCTTTTGAATCAGTGAAATTTCGCATCAAGCATGCCATCTCTGGGTGGATAGGCCTTCTTCATAATCCTTACGTATCGCGGCAACCCAAGGTTGAGTTGAAACTTCTGCAGGTGCCACATCCCACCAAACATTTGAGGCTGGAAGATTTGCATGCTGAATTGTTGGGACAACAATTACAACCGGCCCTTTGATAGTGCGCGCATCTTCAAGGGCTTGGCGAATTTCGGTTGGTGTTGTCGCATAAATTGCAGTGGCACCCATACCTTCAGACATTTTTATAATATCGATATTTAAGTAATCGCCTTCAAGTCTTGGTGCTGGACCCTTCGCTTCTCCCGCTTGCGCAACTGAAGGACCATCTTGGCGATATCTAAATTCATTTCCAAAATGATTTCCTACTCGCCACATTTGCAGGCGACGAATAACTTGATAGCCATGGTTCTCGGATACCACTACCGTCATGTTGATTCCTTCTTGAGCAGCTGTTACCAATTCAGTTGGTGCCATAACAAATGTGCCATCACCAATGAATACGAGTACTCGCCTACTTTGATCTGGTGTTGCAAGACGGACACCGATTCCTGCTGGAATTTCATAGCCCATGCATGAAAATCCGAATTCAAGATGAGCAAATTTTCCATTTGTAGCATCCCACGCTTTTTGAATATCGCCAGGTGCACCGCCTGCTGCCGCGATGATCACATCACCGCTCTTTGCAGTTTCATTCATTAACCCAATTAATTGCCCTTGAGTAATAACTGCATTGGTGACAGGAGAATCTGGAAGAGTCTTCTTATCGAAGAGCGTCTCTGGATTAATTGCATCAGCCAATTGTTTAGCCCAAATTGTTACTCCACTCTTAATCTTTGTGGCCCAATCCGATGGGACTTTATAACCAGCAACAGCTTGAGTTAATTCAATAAGAGAAAGTTTGGCATCGCCAAGAATTGCGACTGCGCCTTGTTTAATTGCATCATGTTCAGCGATATTTATCGATGCAAATCTCACATCTGGATTTTGGAACATTGATTGTGAACCAGTCGCAAAGTCAGTTAACCGAGTTCCAATCGAAAGAATTAGATCTGCCTCAGCCACCAACTTATTGGTCTCCGGTGAGCCCTCTAAACCAAGCCCCATCAGATGCCAATCCCCTGGCTTTTGAATTGCCCCTTTGCCACCAAAAGTTTCGGCGACTGGGATACCTGTTGCACTTGCAAACGCTTCAAGCTCAGTAGTTGCACCTGAATAAATGACGCCGCCACCCGCAATTATTAAGGGTTTCTTCGCGCTCTTAATTAAATTAGCAACTGCGCCGATATCCTCGCGATCTGGAATTGCGCGACGAATCTTCCAGATACGTTCTTCGAAGAAAGCTTTAGGAAAATCAAAGGCATGAGATTGAATATCTTGTGGCAGTGCTAAAACTACTGCGCCAGTTTCAACTGGATTTGCTAGAACTCTAAAGGCGTTTGGAAGTGAATATAAAAGTTGTTCTGGTCTGGTGATGCGATCAAAGAATTTTGCAATCGGCCTAAATGCATCGTTGACCGAAATATCAGGGCCAAGTGGATGTTCTAATTGTTGAAGTACTGGTCCTTGGCGACGAGTCGTATATGAATCACCAGGAAGTAATAGGACTGGAAGATGATTGACCGTTGCAAGGCCAGCGGCTGTAACCATATTTAGCGCGCCGGGTCCGATGGATGCAGTTACCGCAAATGTTTGGGTACGGTTTGATGCTTTTGCAAAACCGATTGCAGCATGTGTAAGCCCTTGCTCATTACGCCCTTGAACAAAGGGAAGGATGTCGTTGTACTGATCGAGTGCTTGACCAAGACCTGCAACATTTCCGTGGCCAAAAATTCCCATAGCTGCTGGAATAAAGCGGCGCTTCACGCCATCGGCAACTGTGTATTGCGCGGCTATAAATCGCACAACTGCTTGACCAACAGTTAAGCGTTCGGTTTCTCCGTAATTTGGATTAGTCATTTTTTCCTCTTTCTCCTACCAGCTTCGTCCGTGAAGGATTATGGTTTTTTCTTCCGTCATTTCATTTACTGTTGAACGAACTCCCTCTTTACCAACACCGCTTGATTTAAGTCCGCCATATGGCATCAAGTCAGCGCGCCAAAGTGGTGTCCAATTTATGTGAACAATTCCGGCATCTATTTCGCGTGCCGATTGAATTGCTAAATCAACGTTCTTCGTAAAAACTCCTGCGCCTAAGCCATAAATAGTGCTGTTTGCCAGGCCGATAGCCTCTTTGATTCCATTCGCTGAACTCACTGCAATTGCCGGACCAAAAAGCTCGTCCTGAGCAAACGCCGATTTTGGATCAACCCCACAAACAATTGCTGGCTTAATAATTGTTTTATCACGAGCGCCACCCGTGAGAAGTGTTGCGCCATCACTAACTGCTTGTTTAATTGAATTTTCAACGCGGATAGCTTCGCTCTCGTTGATTAAAGTTCCGACTTTGGTCTCATCGCTCTTTGGATTTCCAACTTTGATCGCTTCTACTTTTGGCTTAAGTGCATCTAAGAAATTAGCCATGATCTTTTCATCGACAATAACGCGCTGCACTGAGATACAAACCTGCCCAGCATTTATATAGCCACCAAGTGCAATGGCATCAGTTGCATATTCAATATCGGCATCATCTAAAACAACAACCGGGCAAGATGATCCAAGTTCTAATGAAAGTTTCTTAACTCCCGCGACGCTTGAAATATGTGTACCAGTTGCAGTTGACCCGGTGAAAGAAATTTTACGAACCCGCGAATCCTTAACTAAAGCATCCCCAAGTTCAGATCCAGGGCCATGTAAGACTTGCAATACGCCTTCTGGTAATCCCGCATCGGTAAAACATTTCGCTAGGGCAATTGCAGTAAGTGGTGTTGTACGTGCAGGTTTAAGAACTACTGAGTTTCCGACCGCGAGTGCTGGGGCGATTTTATGTAGAACTAAAAGTGCTGGGTAATTAAATGGACTGATTGCTACAACTACACCAACAGGCTGGCGCATAGTGAAACCAAGCTTCTCTAAACCTGTTCCTTTATTTGCATCTAATGGAAGTGTCGAACCATAAAGTTGTGAGCCTTCGAAAGCGGCAAGGCGAATAATTTCACCAGAACGAGATGCTTCTCCCCGTGCCTCAATCAAAGATTTACCATTTTCACCGGAAATAATTTGCGCAATCTCTTCACTTCGTTCATCTGCAAGTGCAGCCGCCTTTAACAAAATTGCACTTCTTATATGGGCCGGCGTATGGCGCCACAAATCAGCGCCAGAGACTGCTTTCGAAATTGCAGCATCGACATCGGCAAGGGTTGCGACTGGTGCTTCTCCAACAACTGCACCATCAAATGGCGACTTAATATCTTCCATGTTCATTTTAATGCACCTTCGCCAATGATCTAGAAGAATTTCTAATTACTAACTTTGGTTCGAGCAAATAAGTTTTACTCTTTCTGCCGTCATCAATTAACTTCACTGAAAGTAGCTCTGCTGCTTTTAAAGCTATTTCAGTATTACCTGGGTCAATTGATGTTAAGGAAATTTGTCGTAATTCTGCTAAGAAAGTGTTGTCATATCCGACTATTGCAACATCTGCCCCACTCGCACCTTGGGCGCCAATCGCGAGCAAGTCGTTGTAAGAAGTAATTGCGGTTGGTGAATCTTTAGATTCCAATAGCTCGGAAGCAGCTTCCAAGCCAGCTGTCTCGGTCGCCTTCTTTGCAAATTTAATTTGAATATATTTTTCTAGACTTTTCTCAGTCATAACTGATTTATAGGCATCACGTCTGCTCTTTGCAACCAAACCGTCGTTAACTGAAATATGTGCAATCTTCTTATGCCCATTTTCGACCAAGTGCTCAATTAGTAAACGCATTCCCTTTTCATCATCCGATCTAACAACGCTTGCCCTTGGTAAGTCCTCCGGAATTGCACTTGCAACAATAATTGAAACTTTTTCCGGAAGGGCCGAAAGTTGGTGCATATCTGGGATTGAACCAACAACCAGAACGCTCTTCGGGCGCAGATCAATTAGTGCACTTACTGTTCGGGAATCAATTACTTGTTCTCCCGCTGCATTTGGCAACATAGCGGAAGTCATAAAGCTATATTCGCCTTTTGCCTCAAGGGCGGAACGAACCTGGTCAACAATTTGAGCGAAGAGCGGATTATGTAAATCTGCAACCAAAATTCCGATAAACGTTCCGGTATCTGCGGCTAAAGATCGAGCTAAAAAGTTTGGTGAGAAACCAAGTTCATCAGCTGCCTTCATAACTAAATCACGGCGATGTTGGCTTACTGCTTGTGGTGTGGAATAAACCAAGGAAACCAGCGACTTTGAGACACCAGCCTTGGCAGCTACATCTCGTATTGTCGGGCGTTTAACTCGCGAGGTTGTTGTCATCGCACACCTTGTGGTTTGGTAATAGCCGTAATTTTTCCAGTATCGATTTCAGTTCGAAGTGCAATTAATAAATCTTTAAGTGATGTAGCTCCAAGGCCCAGCGCTTTCTTAGTAGCAAGATTTGATAATGAGGTATCGACTGGCACATTGCCAGGAAATTGATCTTCGACAGGTGGTTCAGCTTCACGTAATAACAATTTATCGAGTTCAAAAATATCGCAGATTAAGCGCGCGTAATCCATTCGACTTATTGCATCATCACCGACAAGGTGAAAGGTTCCAGCAGCTTTGCGCGTAATAATTCGCTCCACTTGTGCGCCAATTTCAGCAGCAAGTGAAGGCGCAGTTACTTTATTAACTAATTCACCGCCGAAGACAGTAAATGTTTTACCTGCCTTTAAATCTGCAACAAGCGCAGATGCAAAATAACCAAAACCAACATCTTGTGTTCTCGGGCCCACTTCTAGAGTCTGGTGAATTCCCATGACGCCATCTACCCTGGCAATCACGCCGGTATCCGGTGCTAAATCACGAATGACTTGTTCGCCGAGAGATTTCAAAACTCCATAGAAATTAACTGGATTACCGGTATCGCTTTCAGCAACCATATGTCCGGTGCCATCCATTACCCATCCAGTAGAGATATAGATAATTTGGGCGCCATTATTATTTGCCGCATGGGTAATTCGCTGAGTTAGTCCAACAAATGAGTCATATGCATATGCCCGATTCTGTTGCAGCTTATTAAATTCATTTGCAATCGCCGAATGCACAATTGCATCACAACCCGTCGTAGCATCGGCAATAGATGTTCTGCTTGAAAGATCGGTAACTTTGGTTTTCCAGGGCAGGGTTTTTGTAGATTCACTTCTGACTAAACCAATTACCTCGTGACCAGCAGCAACCAACATGTTGGCGATATTTCCGCCAACGAATCCATTGGATCCAGTTACTGCGACCTTGGCCATATGGCGAGCTCCCCTGCTAGAGTTGGACCGTTCCAAAACAATAGCCGCAAGTGGCGGTTGATTCAATAGCACCAGATTTAGCCCCCGGTTTAGCCAATAGATAGAAAGATAGGGCCATGAGTAAAGAACGCTACTTTTATCAAAAGGGCGAGCTCGCATCCGATGGTTGGGATGTCATAGTCAATGACAAATTGCCAGGCTGGAAGCACACCGGGACAAGAGTCGCAACACTTGCACCTGGCAAAACGCTCGAGATCTCTGCTGACAAAGTGGAACGTTTAATCTGGCCGCTTGAAGGTGAGGGCATCACAGTTGAATATGTCGTTGCGGGTGAAGTTAAGAATCAGAAATTAACTGGGCGCAAATCTGTATTCCATGGCCCAACCGATGTTCTCTATCTTTCGATAGACACTTCAATAAAGATTTCTGGAAGCGGCCGCTTTATTATTGCTGAGGCTCCTGCAAAGAATTCATTTCCAGATAAATTCATTCCTGCCAAAAGCGTTCCAGTCTTTAGTCGTGGCGCAGGGCCTGCTTCTAGACAAGTACATAATTTTGGTGATCCATCTGAACTTGCTGCCGATCGATTTATTGTCGTAGAAATTATTGTTCCAGCCGGTAATTGGTCAGGTTCACCTGCACATAAACATGACACTTATATCCCTGGTGTTGAATCTAATCTAGAAGAGATTTATTACTTTGAATCTGCTGTTAGTAAGAGCTTGCCAACACAGCAAGGTGCAGATCCAATTGGATTCTTCCACGGGCGCGCTTCAGATGAACGCGAATTTGAATTAACCACCGAAGTTAGAAGCGGAGATGTAGTTCTAGTTCCGCATGGTTGGCATGGCCCAGTAATGGCCCAACCTGGTTATGATCTTTATTTTATGAATGTGATGGCAGGACCAGATCCAGATCGTTCTTGGAATATTACTGACGACCCTGATCAAGCATGGATCCGAAAGACTTGGAACGAAAAAGATATAGACCCAAGGTTGCCTTACTTAAATAATTAAGGACGGCCCATCTTGGCAAAGATGGCATCAAAGAACTTAGCAAATTTAAGTGACTGATCCATTGGCATCAACCAATCGCTTCCGCCGCGAACTACACGCGCAAATGCATCTGACATTAATTGATATGGATCGCAGGCATCAAAACGTTCGACACGAGCCTTGCCATCGACAGTTATTTCTAGGGTGCTTGGCGCATTATGTGAGTTGAAGGAGTCACTTCCGCCAGTGCGTAGTTCGCCCTTTGTACCTTCGATGATGAACCAATGTGTTACTTGAATATTATCCGAGGTAACTGTTTCAGCTACTGCGCCACCAATTTTGAAATTAACGCGAGTAGTTTCATCAGTGCCACCCTTGTGCCAGATAACTTGAACATCGATATCTGAAATTTCTTGAAAGTCCATCGCCCAAAGTGGTGCAACAGTTGAATAAGGTCCGAGATCGTAAAGGATTCCGCCACCAAGCGCTGGATCAAGTCGAATATTCTCTTGATCAAGACCATCATAAGTAAAACAAGATCTGATGCGAGTGATTTCACCTAGTTCGCCAGATTTAACAATTTCTCTAATGCGTTGGCTACGTGGATGCCAACGGTTCCAACTTGCTTCAACAAAAATTCGCCCAGTCTCTTTTGAAACTGCAATCGCTTCTTCAACTTCTTTCGCATTCATGCCAAGTGGTTTTTCGCAGAGAACATGCTTGCCTGCGCGCATCGCCTTGATTGCCCAAGGTAAGTGCAGTGAATTAGGGAGTGAGATGTAAACCGCTTCAACTTTTGGATCTGCTAGAAGTTCTTCATAGCTTGTGTAAATGATTCCGTTAGGCGAGATTGTTAACGCTTTATTCTTATCGCGAGATGCAACTGCGTAAATTTCACCGACATTAGATTTAGAAATTGCCGGATATAACGCCCGCTTTGCAATTCCACCAGCGCCAATAAATCCCCAACGAACTCGCTCAATTTTTTCCATGTCGGAATCCTAACCTAGGAATTTAATTATGGACAGACAATATATTTGATATCGCCCTCTGCTGGCGGCGCATCCAAAATTGCTTTAACACCATCTAAATCAACGACTTTAGAGATCATGACATCCAGATTTAATTTACCGCTTCCAACTAATTCAGCCGCCCGGCCTTGAGTTAGCGGATTTAAGAATGAACCCTGAATTCGTAATTCATTTACAACAATGCTAAAGGGATTAATCTCGAGATTTGTATCGGCAGCCGTCAGGCCGAGAATAATTACGGATCCCCCGCGTCTAGTTATAACTTGAGATTGCTTAAAGGTTTCGTTGGCACCAGCGCATTCAAAGGTGACATCCATGTCTTTGATGCTTTTTTCGATGTCTTCGGCCTTGGGATCAACCACCCGAGTCGCACCAATCTGCAGCGCAACATCGCGACGAAACTTCTGTCTTGTGACTAGAACAATTTCTGAAGCGCCAGCTAACTTCGCTAGTTGAACAACTAGTAGACCAATTACACCACCGCCGAGAATTGCAACCTTCTCGCCGCCTTTTAGATGAGCTAAATCAAGGCCTCGGATTGAACAAGCAAGTGGTTCGATGAATGCAAGATGCAGTGGATTCAAACCATCCACAACTGGATAAATCTGGGTGTCCGGTGTTAAAACATATTCAGCAAGTCCACCATTTATATTCACACCAAGTGCGGTTAAATCTGGGCAAAATGCGGTTCGTCCAGCCTTGCAATCAACACATGTTCCGCAAATAATATTTGGGTCGATACTTACAACTTGGCCAACTTTAAATTTAGATCCAGGGCCGACTTCCTCAATTACGCCGCCAAATTCATGACCCAAAATTACCGGCTTCGCAGAAGGATATTCGCCCTTATATATGTGGCGATCGGTTCCGCAAATTCCACAT
>CANKCX010000010.1 GCA_947480375.1 Actinomycetota bacterium | reverse complement strand
TCAGGTGCCGCTTTGCGTAATTCTTTCTTGATTAAAACTGCAGAACCATTGCCAGAGACAAATGCTTTCTCGTTGCTACTTGATAATCCACCAGTTGAACATGATGTAAGCAACAGAGCTGTTGCAAGCGAAATTATCAGCTTCATTTAATAGGAAGTAAATGTTTGGCAGGTTCGGCGTATGTAACGCCTTCAATCATTCCCTGGTTATCTAAATGAAATGATGTTACAGAAGCTAAGGTACAAATTCGCTTACGTGGATCATGAAGCAATCTGCGACCTTCGACCGCTGATCGCAAAATCCAAATCGGTAATTGGTGCGAAACTACTAGTGCATCTCTGCCATTTGCAGCATCGCGAGCCGAAAACACTGCGGCAAGCATGCGTTCAATTTGTTCAGAGTATGGCTCGCCCCATGATGGTTTCGCCGGATTGCGTAGGTGCCACCAAGAAGCGGGATGTCGCAATACGCCACTTCCTAATTCGAATTTCTTACCTTCAAAAATATTTGCAGCTTCAATTAAATTTTCGTCAGTAGTAATTTTTAAATTATGTTTTGCAGCGATTGGAGTGGCGGTCTCTTGCGCCCTTTGTAAAGGTGAAGCGTGTATTGCCCCAAGATTTAAATCTTTCGACCATTGCGCAACAGTTTGTGCCATTTCTTGGCCACGTGCAGAAAGTCGCCAACCTGGCTGGCGGCCATAAAGTATTTTCTCTGGATTTTCGACCTCACCGTGTCTCATTACGTGAATCGCTTGGGCCATAGGGCAAGCATAACTTGAGAACAACTCTTGCGATAAGTCAGAACGCTAAGGTTGAGCCATGGCTGATATTGGCAAGCGAGTTGCCTTCTTCGACGTTGATAACACAATAATTCGTGGCTCAACGATCTTCTTTCTCGGCCGCGGCATGTATCAACGAGGTTTTTTTAGTAAGCGAGATATCTCAGCATTTGTTCTAGCAAATTTAAGGTATCGCCTGACTGGTACTGAAAAACCTGAAGAGATTCAGAAATTTCAAAATGCGGCATGTGATTTTATTGGTGGCCACAATGTAAAAGAGATTGAAGCAATTGGCTCTGAAATTTATGATGAATTCGTTTCACCTGCACTTTGGCAAGGAACGATTGATATCGCAAATCAACATTTAGTAAATGGTGAAGAAGTTTGGCTAGTTACAGCCGCGCCGCAAGATATGGCCGTTTTAATTGCAAACCGCCTTGGTTTTACTGGTGCACTCGGAACAAAGGCTGAAGTCATTGATGGAAGTTATACCGGGAAAATGAATGGTCTGTTATTACACGGAAATCAGAAGGCGATTGCAATTAAGGAATTAGCGGCTCGAGAAGGAATTGATCTTGCAAACTCATATGCATATTCTGATAGTCACAATGATTTTCCACTTTTAACCGCAGTCGGAAATCCTGCAGCGATTAATCCAGATACTTTGTTACAGATTCGTGCAATCCGAGATAACTGGCCGATTCATGATTTCCGTCGTGGTCGGGCGTTTAAGGCGGCATTTGGTCCAATGCTCGCAAGATTTGCCGCTGCTTTAACTTATTGTTCGCCTAGAAGATTGCGGTCGAAGTAACTTCTAAAACTCGGTAAAGTAAGCCAGTTATGTCTGTTAATTCCTTTGCTGATGAATTGCGTGCGCGCAGTGATGAGGCAATTGCTGCGCTCTTTGAAGTGCGTCCAGACTTATTGTCGCCAGTACCAACAGATCTTTCTGCGCTTTCAGCTCGGGCAAATTCAACTCCAAGTTTGATGCGTGCCCTTGAATCTCTAAATAAATTTCAATTAGAAATTCTCACTTCGGCATGCGTGCTAACTGAACCATTTTCAAAGGCTGAACTTCTCTCAGTTTCAACCCCTGAAGCTGGCGATGAATTGGTAAGACTTTGGGCTGCAGCACTCGTATATAAAGATGGAACAAAATTTAGATTGCCCGGAAATCTTCGCCACTTAATAGGCGATGAGCCAGCTGGCCTTGGACCCCAATCCTCGAAGAAAATAGATTTCAAAGCACTTAAAGATATTCCTGCTGATTCTGCTGCAGTTTTAGAGCGACTAACTTGGGGACCACCACGTGGCCAAGTTGGAAATATTAAATCACCAGGCAAGGCAATCGGTTGGTTACTTGAAAATAGTTTCTTGACCGTAATGGATTCCAAGACCGTAGTTCTACCACGTGAAGTCGGCATGCATCTTCGTGCCGGAAAAGTTTATAAAGAATATTCGCCTGAAGCAAAGAATTTTTCTGGCACAAATCGTAAGCAAAAAGATGTTGATCGCGCAGCTATTGCAAATATCTCTAACTTCTTGAGATGGTGTGAAGAACTTTCACATAACTGGTCAGATGAACCACCAGTCGCACTTCGTTCAGGTGGATTAGGAATCCGCGATCTAAAGCGGAGCGCCGATCATCTTGGAGTAGATGAAAACTGCGTGGCATTTGTAGCCGAAGTTCTATATCTCGGTGGATTAATTGTTGTCGACACAGACGATCAGATTCTTCCGACCAACTCATTTGATATATGGATGTCGCGCTCACTTGAAGAACGTTGGAGTTCACTAGTTAGTTTGTGGCTTGAAACATCACGCGTAAGCGGTCTAGTCGGAAAGATTGGCGAGAAAAATATCGCGCCACTTGGGCCCGAATTAGATCGTGCAGGAATCGCATCTATGCGGAAAATAACGCTCAGTACCCTGGCCCAAAATTTAGAATTAGATCCAGAAATAAAAACATTGCAAGAAATTATTGCCTGGCAGATGCCGCAGAGATTTAATGCAGAATATATTGAATGGACGCTTCGTGAAGCAGAATGGCTAGGTTTGACTGGCCAAGGCGCGCTGTCACAATTTGGTCAGGCATTTCTATCTGGTTCTGAAGACCTTGGTGTTGAACTCGCATTACCGAAACCAGTTGATCACATATTGATTCAAGCCGACAACAGCGCAATTGCACCAGGTCCACTAACGGTAGAACTTGCGAACATGATTGGAACAATCGCTGATATTGAAAGTCGCGGTGGCGCTTCGGTTTATAGATTTAGTGAAAGTTCAATTCGTCGTGGCCTAGATCATGGGCAAACTGGCGAGCAAATTAAAGATTTCTTAAAGAAGACTTCAAAAACTCCAGTGCCACAACCTCTCGAATATTTAATTAATGATGTTGCAAAGCGACATGGTCGGCTTCGCGTCGGATCTGCACAATCTTATGTTCGGTGCGAGGATGAAGGTCTGGTCACACAGATTTTGCATGATAAGAAATTGGAATCTCTGCGCTTTAGAAAATTAGCGCCACAAGTATTGGTTTGTGATGTTGAACCCGGAGATTTAATCGCAACTCTTCGTGAAGCAAGCTATTTACCAGCTGCAGAAAACGCAAGTGGAATTTTGATTTCAGCACCAGCGATACGCCGCGCTAAATCTAGACCGCGACCACCAAGAGTTTTAAGTGAGAGCCAAGCACCTAGTGAAATAATTATTAAAGCGGCAGTGCGCACACTTCGTACCGGTGAGAAAGCTAGTTCCCATAAACCTCGCGAAGTTCCAAGAACGACTGCGAATGAAACATTAGATTTGCTGCATCAATATATTGAAGAGCAAGCAAGTCTTACGATTGGTTATGCCGATACAAATGGTGGGGTTTCAAATCGCCTGATCGACCCAATATCTATTTCACTTGGCACGTTAATAGCCAGAGACCACGCTACCGGCGAGATGCAGAGCTTTAGGATCCCTAGAATCACCGGCGTCAGTCCGGCAAAGTAAGGCAGACTTATCCCATGGCTATTATCGAAGACTTGCAGAAACTTGTTGAGTTTGAATCTCCAAGTGATGATTTGGCTGCTTGTCGTGGGGTTGTTGATCTAGCGATACAAATTGCAAATAATAATTTAAAGCCTGAAGCAAAAATTATTGAAGAGAATGGGCGACCAGTTTTTTGGTGGGGCAGCACAAATCCAGAAGTTGTACTTCTTGCACATTTGGATACGGTCTGGCCAATTGGGTCATTTACTCCAACATGGAATGTAACTGGTGATATTGCAAAAGGTCCTGGCGTATTTGATATGAAGGCTGGTTTCTTGCAGGCAATTTATGCAGTGAAGGAAATTGCGGGCGCAGATACAAAAGTAGCGATTATCGCAACTACAGATGAAGAAGTTGGAAGCCAAACATCACGTGCTTTAATCGAATGTGTTGCAAAAGGCGCGAAGGCGGTTTTGGTATTAGAGGCATCATTAAACGGAAAAGTTAAGACTGGGCGCAAGGGCACTGCGATGTATCAAATCGCATTGCACGGCCGGGCATCGCATGCTGGCCTAGAACCAGAAAAGGGAATCAATGCCACAACTGAAATTGCAGCGATAGTTATAGAAGTTGCAAAGCTGGCTAATCCAGAATTTGGTACAACTGTTGTTCCGACAGTTATGCATGCTGGTACAACTACAAACACTGTGCCGGCACTTGCAACTTTAGATATTGATATCCGATCTTTCTCGGCCGCTGAATTAACCAGAATTGATGGCGCTATGAGAAAGCTTGTTGCTTCGCATCCCGAGGCAAAGCTAGAAGTAACTGGCGGAATAAACCGACCACCTCTCGAAGAATCAGCAACTCTCGAGCTATATGAAATTTTAGAAAAAGTTGCAAAAGGTATTGGAATGAATGCGATTGGAAAGGCCGCTGTAGGCGGGGCAAGTGATGGAAATTTCGCTGCCGCAGCTGGAGCTCGCGTGCTTGATGGTTTAGGCGCGGTCGGAGACGGCGCACATGCACCGCACGAACAAATATTGCTCTCTTCAATTCCGTCGCGAGTAAAACTTCTAACTGCATTTATTAAGGAATTAATTCGTGACTGATGGCCCGTTAATCGTTCAAAGTGATAAGACTCTTCTATTAGATATCGATCATCCACTAAGTGATGAATGCCGTAGATCAATCGCTTCTTTCGCTGAATTGGAAAAATCTCCAGAACATATTCACACTTATCGTCTTACTCCACTTGGGCTTTGGAATGCCCGCGCCGCAGGACATGATGCAGAACAAGTTGTAGACATACTTCTAAAGTATTCGCGCTTTGCAGTTCCGCATGCCCTGCTTGTTGACGTTGCAGAAACAATGTCACGTTACGGCAGATTGCGTTTAGAAGCGCACCCAGTGCACGGACTCGTCTTGGTATCGCACGATCCAGCAGTTTTAAAAGAGGTAACTCGTGGTAAAAAAGTTGCACCAATGCTTGGCCTGCAATTGGATGATGAAACAATTGTTGTTCATCCAGGTCAACGTGGATTCTTAAAGCAAGCGCTCTTAAAACTTGGTTGGCCGGCCGAAGATTTTGCTGGTTATGTTGATGGCGAACATCATGAAATTGATTTGGTTCAAGATGGCTGGAGCATCAGAAAGTATCAAGAACTTGCGGCTGAAGGGTTTTGGCATGGTGGTTCAGGAGTTGTTGTTCTTCCTTGCGGTGCCGGAAAGACAATTGTTGGCGCAGCTGCGATGGCACATGCGAAAGCAACCACACTAATTCTCGTAACAAACACAATTGCAGCAAGACAATGGCGCGATGAATTATTGAAGCGAACTACGCTTCATGAAGATGAAATTGGCGAATATTCTGGATCTAAAAAAGAGATTCGCCCAGTAACGATTGCGACTTATCAAGTAATGACAACGCGTAAACAAGGCGTTTATGCCCACCTTGATTTATTCGATGCAATTGACTGGGGCTTAATTATTTATGACGAAGTGCACTTGTTGCCCGCACCAATCTTTAGATTTACAGCAGATATTCAATCTCGTAGACGACTTGGGCTTACTGCAACCCTCGTTCGTGAAGATGGCATGGAGGGTGAAGTCTTCTCGCTTATAGGACCAAAGCGATTTGATGTGCCCTGGAAAGAGATTGAAGCGCAGGGATACATCGCTCCCGCGGATTGCATCGAGGTACGAGTTAATCTCACTGAAGATGAACGATTAAATTATGCAACTGCTGAACCTGAAGATCGCTATCGTTTCTGTTCAACTACAGCGACAAAGCGCAAAGTTGCAATGGCACTTGCACGACAACATAGTGAAGAACAAGTCTTAATTATCGGACAATATATTGATCAATTAGATGCATTAAGTGAAGAGCTTGGTGTCCCATTGATTAAGGGCGATACACCGATCAAAGAACGCGAACGGCTTTTTGATTTATATCGTAAAGGTGAAATTAAATGTCTCGTCGTTTCGAAGGTTGCAAACTTTTCAATTGATCTGCCTGATGCAACTATCGCAATTCAAGTTTCCGGAACCTTCGGTTCTCGCCAAGAAGAAGCCCAGCGCTTAGGTCGAATCTTGCGCCCAAAGGCTGATGGCAGAACTGCAAGGTTTTATTCAATTGTTGCAAGAGACACCGTAGATCAAGATTTTGCACAGAATCGTCAGCGCTTCTTGGCGGAACAGGGTTATGCCTACGGAATTATTGATGCAGATGATGTCTTGAGTGCTAATCCAGATTAAAGTTTAGAAATTGCTGCTCTAAAACGTTCTGGATCTACCCGAAAAAAATCATGCGGTTCATTATTAATTAAAATTACCGGAACGCTTTCGCCATACTCTGCTTCAAGTTGCGCATCTCCGTCAATTAATTTTTTACTTATGTCGAAGCTGAATTCATTCTGCATTTGTTCAAGCACCTCTAAAGCAACATCGCAAAGATGGCAATTACTGCGTGAATAAATAGTTACCTCGATCATTCAAGAATTCTAGAACCCTCTAGGAGTATTGCCAGCAATTTCTAAGCCCAGAATTAGCCGGTAGGTGGTGTCATCTCCACCCGACTGCTAGCGTTTTGCCCATGCGTGCCAGATATCTACTACTAATAGCGGCCCTCTTTGGCAGCGTATTTGTAGCACCAGCTCAGGCACTTCCTTCACAAGTTAAATCAATCGATGCACCTTGGGTTTATTTTTACGCAGATAAATCGGGTACTGGGCAAATAAGTAAGAGTTCGATTCCTAGAACTTATTCAGTTGATAAAGCGATCACAAAAAGTTCTTTTAAAGTTGATTTCACAAATACTCCGGATATTTATCGTCCCTCAATCAACGCTGCAGTTGATGTTTGGGCCCAGAATTTCGCATCTCAGGTACCGGTTAAAGTTCAAATCCTCTGGGAACGTCAAGCATCGCCCGGAACTCTTGCAGCTGCATCACCTGGAAAGTTCCATACCAATTTCAAAAATATTCCAGATAAAGATCTTTGGTACGCATCGGCTTTAGCAGATTCACTTGCTGGTGAAGATATCGAGCCAACTATTCCTGAAGTTACGATTCGAATTAATTCCACAAATGGTTCGATGTTATATCTGGGCACTGATGGAAATTGCCCAAGTAATAAATATGATCTTGAATCAATGATTTTGCATGAAATGGCGCACGGCCTTGGTTTCTTATCCAATGCTGATTACGACACCTTGTTTGGTTACGGAAGTATTCAACAGCCAACGCCATACGATGCCTACGCCCAACTTTCTGATGGTCGCCGGTTAATGGATTTAGATTCACCATCACTTGAATTAGGAACAGCTTTAACCCAATCACTCGTATGGTCTGGCGCAAATGGTGTTCGCGCAAATAATGGAATCAAACCTCCGCTTTATACTCCGAAAATTTATGAAGGTGGATCTTCGGTAAGCCATCTAGATGAAACAACATTTGAAAATAGCGCCAAAGATGCAGTGATGTCGCCGAATTTAAAGATGGGCGAAGTTTTTCATAATCCAGGTCCGCTATTGATTGCAATGTTTGAAGATATGTTGGCTAAACCACCGGCTGGCCTACCTTTTGGATTACCTGGGGTCCCTAGAAATGTTAAGGCGCTCGTAGGAGATCGTTCTGCAATTGTTAGCTTTGATCCCCCAATAAATCAGCGCACTGCGCAAGTAACTTCCTATGTAATTAAAGTTAACCAAACCGGTATTGAAAAAACAGTTACAGCTAGCCCAGCAGTAATGACCGGGCTTTCAAATGGTTCCGCCTATTCATTCACCATTACTGCAAAGAATGCGGTTGGCATCTCGACCGAAGCCACAACTAATGGAGTGATTCCACAAGCCTCGTGGAAGAAAACAACGATTGATTCAACAGCTGATGGAAAATACTTGGCGACCTCAACGTATGCCGGAAAAACAATCGTGGCCTATTCAGATACCCAGAAAGGTCTTTTGAAACTTGCTACCTGGACCGGCAAAAAATGGACAGTTCAAACTGTCGATGGCGATTCAACTAGTGGTGGAAAAACTAAAAACAGCGTTGCCGGCAGCGTTTCGATTTGTACAAATAAAGTTGGCAAGACCGAGTATTTGAATCTTTACTACGCAGATTTAACGAATAAAGATTTACGTCGTGCTTCATACAACGGTAAGAAATGGAGCTTTGAAGTAATTGACGGGGATGGTCCAACAATTCAAAGCTACAAAGAAGCAGACCGAGTCCGAACCGCAAGTGATGTAAGCGTCTCTAACGCCTGTGCAATCACAGCTGCAGGAGAACAAGTTTTTTATCGTGACGAGAGTCAAGGTATTTTGCTTGGCGCAGTACGAGATGGAAAGGATTGGCGTTACGAAATAATTGATGGAGATTCTTTAAACAATAATCGCACGATGGGAGATGTTGGATTCCATCTACAGGCCAAGGTTGTTGGTACAAAAGTTAGTGTTATTTATGATTCTGTATTATCTGTAAGCAATGTAGATAAGAGCACACTTCGTGGTGATGTGAGAATTGCGAGCAGAGAGAGTGCATTCCCCGAAGATTGGAAATATCAAGCGCTTCAAGCAAGCGGTACAAATACAATCGTTGCTGGATACGCACTTGCACTAACTTCAGGCAGCAAATATCTGAACGCCGCTTGGTTGGGTGCTTCAGGAATATCTCTTCCAAAGGCCGATCAAATTCAATGGAGCCGCATAGGAATTGATCTATCCCCCATAACTGCCAAGACAGATTACTTCGGTGTCCCAAGTGGACCAGTTGCGGTTGATGATTCCGCTTTGATTTTCGGTTGCCAAGAGCGACTCTGCACTTATAACAAGACAGATCAAACGATTAATTTAATCTCAGCAACAAATATGAGCGATGCCAAGAACGTAACTTGGATAACAGTTAATAAAGTTAAATATGCTTTGGTTGCCAGCGGCGGAAAACTAACGCTCTTTAGAAAGCCTTAATCAAGCCATATTTACTAAGAAGTGAATCTCGTTATCTGATTTTGTTTCTACCAAGACAATGGCACCGATTCCTGATTGCCAAACAATTTTTCTAACTTTCCCAATAAATGAGTTTGCGGCAAGCGCCTTTCCTGCCTTGGTGTATTTAACTATTACTGGTGTTGGGGCCTTTGCTCGCCAACTTGGGATTCCGATTATCGTGGTTTTAGAGATAAAACTCTTCAAATTATTTGCCCCGGCTTTTATAGTTTCTATACCAGCAGCTTTTGGGGTGACGCTTTTCGCTGGTGCAAATTCTGAAAAAATACCGGATTGATCAACTTTAATTGAAAATTGTTTGGTGGTACCCGCCGAAGTTAAATTCCCAATAATGTTTAAATTTGTGCCATCGAAACTTATGGTGGATGGCAAAACTAAACCTTCTGTGTCGTAATAATAGGTAGCAGCAAGCTCTCCCGAAATCCCAACTTTCCAGAGAACTAATCGAGTTAGTGAATTGGTTGGGATCATAACTGGATCGACCAGGACGTTATCTAGATTTAACGCAGTTGAATCAACCATTGCAGTAACGGTATCGACTGGTTTTGAAGTTGATCCGACAACCCAAAAATATCCTGATTTATCTTTAGCAATTGCGGTGGCAATATCATCGCTGCTTGTGCCAAGGCGTAAATCCCAAATTCGAACTTTGTTCTTATCTAAAATAGAAATGAACCCATCGCTGCCACCAAGATTTGGCGTGGTTACCAAATTAGCTAAACCACTTTCGACTGTTCCAACTATTGCGATAGCAGTGGTATTAACTGTGAAATCTGAAATTTGATCACCAGACCCACTTGGTGAAATAACCGTTATTGCAGGCTTGGATGCTTGAACTTTAACTGCAGCATTTGCTGGTGGTGTACTTAATGCGAGCAAAAAGGTTAGAAGCGCGATGCGAAATTTCACGCTAGTTCCTGCGACCGATCCCGAGCTGCAGTCATTGCCTTTTCAATAATTTCACCTAATTTAGATTCGCTAAATACATTAAGCGCCGCAGCCGTGGTCCCGTTGGGACTCGTGACATTTTCACGCAAAGTTGTAGCGCTCTTTCCTGATTGCTCAAGCATCGCAGCAGAACCAACAATGGTTTGAATCGCGAGCGTTGTTGCTTGTTCCGTTGATAAACCAAGTGCGATTCCGGACTTAATCATTTCTTCCACAAAGGCGAAAAAGTATGCTGGTCCAGAACCACTGACTGCGGTTACGGCATCTTGCAAATTCTCATCGACTGAAATTACTTTTCCGCAGGTTGCAAGAAAATCTGAGACAAATTTTGATTGCTCTTGGCTGACATTTGAACCCACTGACATTGCTGCCATTCCAAGCCCGATAAGGGTAGGAGTATTTGGCATCACGCGGATTACAGCAACGTTTGATCCAACTTTTTCACTTATATATTTAGTTGTTTTTCCGGCCGCAAATGAAACAAGTAATGCGCTCTTATTTAAATCGCTAGAAATTGAAGCCAGCAAGTCAGCCAAATCTTGTGGCTTAACTACCAACAAAATTACATCGCTGCTCTTCGCTAATTCAGCTAGGTCAACCTCACGTGCACCATATTTACTCGATATTTCTCGAGCCCGGTCAGCACGTTTCTCAGTGAAGACTATTTGGGCCTTTGGGAATCTCGAAGACACTAACCCAGAAATTAACGCTTCACCCATTACTCCAACTCCAATTAAACCAACTTGATATTTCGAAGTTGAGAAAGAAGATTGGATTGACATGTGACAAGCCTACCGAAAGCCGACATCACGGATGTGCTTATTTATCGATTAAGCCCTAGGCTCTGCAACTATGCCTGAGGTAAAACCAAATTTCGCTCGCGACTGGGTTGAGTTCATCGATCCTGCAAAGCCAGAAGAGCTTTATAAGTGCGACCTGACTTGGCTAACTTCTTACTGGACATGCATTTATGGCAACGGTTGCTGCGGAGTAGATGCAGATAAGCCAGATGCTGGATGTTGTTCTGATGGCGCTTACTACTCGGACGAAGCTGATGAAGAGCGAACTCTTGAAGTTGCAAAGCGAATTACCCGAGATATGTGGCAATACTTTGATGAAGCACAACCTAAGAAACCTAAAGGCAAGATGCAGATTTCAGAGGTTGGATTAGATAAAGATCGCAAGACTCGCAAAGTTGATGATTCTTGTATCTTCTTAAACCGAAAAGGTCATAGCGCTCCAGGCTTTACCGGAGATTTCGGTTGCGTACTTCATCACCTTGCGCAGAAAGAAAATATCCATTTCGTTGAAACTAAACCTGATGTTTGCTGGCAACTTCCAATTCGCAGAAGTTTTGAACAGCGCGAATTTGGCGATCAAGAAATAACTGTAAATGTAATTGGTGAATACGAACGTCTAGCCTGGGGTGATGGCGGCGAAGATTTCGATTGGTACTGCACAAGTAACACCGAAGCACATGTTGGTCGCGAACCTGTTTATATTTCGAATTCAGTAGAACTCATTGCGCTAATGGGACAACCTGCTTATGACGTTTTAAAGATGCATTGCGATAATCGAATTGAAGCTATTGCTGCCGCGCGAAAAGAGCAGAAGAAGCGTGAATTACCACTTTTCGTAATTCACCCTGCAACTATCGCTGCTGGTAAATAATTTAAGCCAGCGCTTTCTGATCAATTCTTGCAGTCACCATCATGTGCGGAACTGTAAGAGCCCAAACCACAACTAATAAATACCAGAGATAACTTCCATCTAGATTTGAACTATCTTTGATTGAAAAAATCAGCGCAACTAAAATTGTTCCAAGAAGAGCAGGCAGGCCAGGTATCACCGCTGATGCAAATGATTTGATTGGTCGATTCTCTTTTGCCGCAGAAATAGATTTTGGTAATAAGAGGGTAAGACGAGCGGTATGTCGTATCGCATGCCAGCATCCAAAGTAGAAAGCGAATGCTATTAAAGGCGGTGCAACGAGAGCTAAACCAGTTAGGAAAATTAAATCTATTAATTCGCGGTGGCGAGACTCTTTCACTAGCAAAATAATTGTTGCTGCCAAGAAAAAGAAGATTAGAAACTTCAACTGGGGTGCAAAATCTTCGGCCCAGGCAACTAACTCGGGATTGATGCTTTCTAAAGCTCTTGCCGTTGAACTCTTCAGCAGCGGGATTAACACCGGAACTGCGCCAGATGTAATTGCCAGCATATTCAAGAGTTTCGAACTCATTCGAGCTTTATTATCTAGGCGATCTTTTTCCGCGATAAAGGCAACATCACCAAAACCAAAATGGAGAACGCTCATAATCAATACAAGTTGGAATCCCAGGATATTCCAGTGCAATATTGCGAGTACTGAAATCACTGCTACCAATACATAACCGATAATTAGTGCGGCAAATTTAAGATTTGAAGTTCTGGGCATCGCAACTAAATGATCGACTGCGCCATGTGGGATGCCGATAGATAGTGCAATTACAGCCAAAATGATTTGCCAACCAAGATTGCCAGAGTCAATTAACAGACCAAGGGCACTTGAAATAACGATGCCGAAAGCGATTGCTAATGTTGAAAAGTTCCTGGATGATTTAAAAACTGATCTAGAGCCATTCACGGGTCTAGTATATGAACTTCACTTGATTCTGAGGGGAGAACAAATTGCTTAAGTTTGGATATTTAGCAATGCTCGCCTTTACGGTTGTTGGGTCTTTCTGGCTCGAGATAATTCTTAAGATTCAAGTTCTTCGTAGAATCAAGCGCGCATTGATGAGCATTATCCCGGTCGCGATTCCATTCATTATTTGGGATGCATATGCAGTAGCAAATGGGCATTGGAAGTTTGATTCCAAACAAATTCTAGGAATTTATGGACCATTTGATATCCCGCTTGAAGAATTCCTATTCTTTTTAATTGTTCCGATAGCCGCAATCATGACTATCGAAGGTGTGCGAAGTGTCAAAAAGCATTGGCCGGTAGGTGATGAACAGAAATGATCTACACAGATATTGCTTTGGGTGGCGTAATTGTTGCAGTACTTTTTGATTTATATGGCGTTAAGACTTCGCTGCTAACTAAATCTGTTTTCTGGACTTCTTACGCAATTATTCTGCCATTTCAATTGATAACCAATTGGTGGTTAACTTCAAGAAATATTGTTATGTACAACCCTGATGCAATCATCGGCCGAAGATTATGCAGTGCGCCGGTCGAAGATCTGCTATTTGGCTTTGCCTTAGTTTTATCCGTAATGAGCCTGTGGGTGTACTGGGGAAGAAAAGGTTTTCAACCTAAAGATTAATTCAAAGCTGCATAAATAATTGTGGCAATACCAACCACTAGAGAAATATTCTTTGCCGTTTTTGTATTCAAAATTTTGGCTGTAGCTGGAATAAAGCTCATAATTAAAATAATTAGACCAGGCGTAAGAATGATCAAACTATGAGTTATGACGCCAGCTTGTCCAGTTTGGTAGCGCAGATTCAATAAACCCATCGCGACTAGTAAATATCCACCCCATCGATAATTAGTCATATTTAATACTTTCCTCTCAATGATAAAAAATTTGGGGGCACCATTTCTGGCACCCCCAAATTTAACTTAATTTAGATCAGATTAGTGATCTTCCTTCATGCCTTCTGCAGCTGACTTCAGACGAGCAATCTTCATGATTGTTAATCCGAATACGCACTTAGCAAGTACGTCTGCGATTGTGTAACCAATTTGGCGATTAACGAACGCGCTTGGATCTGTAGCTGCGGTGTCGCTAAGAATTGGTAGAAGGTATGAAATTGGATAAACGCCCCATGTTGCGATCAAGAGCAGGCGCAAACGGCCAACTGTTGCTGCAACGCCTTCTGGTTGGCGATCCAATGACTTTCCTAGTTCTACGAATAGAACATAAAGGATGTATAGGAATGGAAGTGTTGATAGAACGCCCCAAATTACTTTGGTGTTTGTATCAGCTGAAATTTCACCTGGGTAACCAAG